>DAITAE010000672.1:0-2457 GCA_036824445.1 Streptosporangiaceae bacterium
CCGCGCCGAAGCGGCGAACGAGAGCAGCTGGACGCTGGTCGGCCGGCCCAACGTGCCGCTGGCGATCACGTGGAAGCGGAAGGTGGACGATCGGCGCGCCGAGCAGCCGCTGCGCGTGCGCGCGCACATCACCGAGCTGGTCGGTCTGAGCGACGATGCGTGCCAGGTGTCGGCGTCGGTGCGGGTGTTGGTGATGGTGTCGGGGCTGGTGCCGGTGCGGAGCACGGCCTAGTGGTGGCGATGGTCGGCGCTGGTCGCCATGGCGTCCAAGCCGCACCTGGTGATCCCGACCGCGCTGCGGCGCCGCTGGGGCTAGGGCCGGTGACCGGGTGCTGCTGGCGGTGTTCCCGGCCCGGGACGCGCTAGCCGCGTACTGGTTCGCGGTGGTGGACTAGCGCTGCGGGCGCGCATGCCGCGAGGGCCAGCGGCAGGCAGGCGATCGTGGCCGGGCTCGTCGCCGCGGTCAGGGCTGCAGGGAACCCGGCGGTCCTGAGCAGGGATCCTGACCGTGGGGCCGGTGCGAGCAGCCGCTGGATGCGGACGATAGCCGCCCCGGCTGGTTAGGGAGGGCCCATGCAGGCGGCCAAGGCCGATTTCCTGGCCCGAGCACCTTCGAGGTCGGGCTGTTCGGCTGGATGGCGATCATGCAGCTGGTCTTGTTCCGCGTATCCCACCTGGCCACCGGCGCCGCCGCGTTCTCGGTTCTTGATCAGGGGGGGCAGGCTCAAGGCGACGGCAGCAAGGTCGAACAGGCCATGCTCGGCCTCACCGCAGTCGGCAATGTGTTCATCGAGCTGTACGCCAACTGCACGGGTTCCTCGTCGACTCCGTCATCCGGGACGCCGCGGCTCTGGCGTACGACGACCAGCCCAGCTGACCGATCTGGTGAATGTGGGCGGCCTGCCCACTTGGCGAACATGGCCTCCGTGGTGGTAAATGGGATCGTGTCGGAGGGCCTTGGCGCGGAGAGCGTTCCTGACACCAAACCGCAGCCGGAGCTGGTCATCGGCCTGCTGGCCGCACCTGGACCCGCGACGGAGCTGACCGAGAGCCTGGTCGGGGAGATCGCCGACCGGCTCGCCGGGCAACTGCCCGGAGTCCGGTGGCGGGTCGAGTTCGTCTCCGACCGGCTGGTGCAACCGCCGACAGACCTCAGCGAGCTGATCGCGGCGGGGCGCAGGATGCTCCTCGAGCGCGGCTGGCACCTGGCGGTGTGCGTCACCGACCTCCCGCTGCAGACCGCGCGGCGTCCGGTGATCGCCCACGTCAGCGCGACCCACGGGGTCGCGGTCTTGTCCATGCCCGCGCTCGGCCCGGTCTCGGTGCGCAAGCGCACCGCCGAGACGATCGTCCGCCTGGTCGGGCACATGCTCGGTGACCTGGCGCAGGCCGAGGGCGCCGCCGAACGGCTCCCGCTGGCTGAGGCCGTGACCCGCCGCATGCGCGAACTGGGCGCCCGCACGGAGCGCGGCGAGCACGGCGTGGGTTTCGTCGCGCGGGTCATCACCGGCAACGTCTGGCTGCTGCTGGGCATGCTGCGCGCCAACCGCCCGTGGCGGCTGGCGCTGCGGCTCATGCGCGTGCTGGCGGTGGCCTTCGCGGCCGGGGTGTTCGCGCTGGTGACCAGCGACATCTGGCGGCTCGCCCATTATCTCGGGCCGCTGCGCCTGGTCGCCATCGGTCTTGGCTCGGTGGCGGCCATCACCGTGACGATCGTGGTCAGCACCGGGCTGTGGGAGCACAGCCCGCACCCGGCCGCGCGCGAGCAGGTGGCCTTGTTCAACATCGTCACTGCGGCCACCGTCGGCCTCGGCGTGGCCGCGCTGTACCTGGCCCTGTTCATCGTCATGCTCGCCGCGGCGCTGCTGCTTGTGCCAGGCAGCCTGCTCGGCCTGGTCCTCAGGCACCCGGCCGGCGTGGCCGACCAGGTAAACCTGGCCTGGCTGGCCACTTCGATCGCGACGCTGGGCGGCGCGCTCGGCGCGGCGCTGGAGAGCAGCGAGAGCGTGCGCGAGGCGGCCTACACCTATCAGCCGGATACGCAGATCGACGCCGTCGTCGGCCTGCAGTGACGTGCGGTTTACGGACTCAGCCCTCCTCGGGCAGCCACGGCTGCTGCCAGCGCGGGCGGCCGCGGAGCAGGGTTTCGGCCTCCTCAGGTCCCCAGGACCCGCGCGGGCAGGGGCGGACGTCGGGCGGGTGATCGAGCAGCGGCTGCACGACGCGCCAGGTCTCCTCGACGCTGTCCTCCGGGCGAAGTATTGGTGGTCGCCAGCCATCGCGGCATGCAGCAGCACCTCGTATGGCTCCGGCGGGTCGCCGAGCTCGCGGGCGAAAGAGGTGTCGTTCGGCGCGGGGTTGCGCTCAGTCGGGGGCCTGCGGCGAAGGCACAGAACGGGGAGATCTGCGCGCAGCCGCTCGTCTGATCGACGCAGCGACAGACCACCCCGAATCGGC
>DAITAE010000146.1:0-9074 GCA_036824445.1 Streptosporangiaceae bacterium
CCGGGTCTAGTCCGGGGCGGCCGGGGACGGTGATGGCACCGAGCAGGCTGCTCATCGGGGCTCAACCTTCCCGGGGGAGGTGACACGGCAGGAACCCGGTCCAAGACGATGCCGAAGTGGTCCCGGTACGCGGCCAGGACCTCGCCATCCGTGCCCAGCTCCTGCTCGGTGCGGGCCCCGCCGCTGGTCCGGATCAGGGTGCGGCCGCTGAGCGAGATCCTGCCGTCCTCGGTGAGCCGCGAGCAGATCGTGCCCTGGGTGAAATGGGATTCCGGTGCGGGCTGCTGCCACCAGCAGGTGGGGATGAAGTCGGCCAGGGAACGCTCCCGCGGCTCGATCCGGTACTGCGGCTCGCCGTTCCTGAGCACCTCCACGTCGCCGTCCGCGGCATCGGCCAGCGAGAACGGGCCGGCCGGGTCGTCCTGCCCGTCCCTGCTGTCATAACGCAGCGGGTAGGTGCTGTGGCTGCCGAACCCGACATCGGCCAGCCAGGGACCGCCACCGCCGGCGAGGCGCACGATGAGCGTGAGGTGGTCGAACGGCGGCCCGAGCCGCCCATCGCCGTAGACCCGCGCGGCGGCCCGCACGACGCGGGCGCCCAGGGCCTGCAACAGGAGCGCGAAAGCGCCGTTGAGCTCGTAGCAGAAGCCTCCCCGCCGCCTGGTGACGATCTTGTCGATCAGGCCGTCCTCGGCGAGCGAGATGGGCTCGGCCAGGTGGATGCTCAGGTTCTCAAATGGCACGGCCATCAGGTGCGCGCGGTGCAGATCGCCGAGCGCCGCCTCGTCGAGGACCCGGGGGCGGCTCACGCCGATCCGGTCCAGGTAGGCGGCAAGGGTTGTCTCGTCCATCACGGCGTCGCGGGCAGGTCGGGCGGGCAGTCCAGCAGGCCGCGCAGCCAGGTCCGGGCGTTGAGGCCGAGCTTCGGGATGAAGTACCCGCCCTCCTGCAGCACGAGCGTCGGCAGGCCGAGACCGGCCACCCGCCGGCCGACCTCGTGGTAGACGTCGGTGGTCAGGGCGAAATCGGCGATCGGGTCCTGGCCGTAGGTATCCAGGCCGAGCGAGACGAGGAGCGCGGCGGCGGCGTGCCCGGCGACGCGCTCGAGCGCGGTATCCAGCGCCGCGAGGTAACGCTCGTTCGTGCACCCGGCCGGCAGTGGCAGGTTGAGGGTGAAGCCTTCGCCCGGGCCCGCGCCGCGCTCGCCGGCCCAGCCGATGAAGTACGGGAATGCCCGGTCGGGATCGGCGTGCAGCGACACGTACAGCACGTCCGCCCGGTGATAGAAGATCTGCTGCGTGCCGTTGCCGTGGTGGTAGTCCACGTCGAGCACCGCGACCCGGCCGACGCGCTCGGCCAGGTAGGCGCCGGCGGCCGCCGAGTAGTTGAACAGGCCGTAGCCGCCGAACGCCGACCGGGGGCAGTGGTGCCCGGGCGGCCGGGCCAGGCCGTAGACGGCGGAATCGCCGGCCAGCAGCAGGTCGGCGGCCGTCAGCGCGACGTCGACCGCGGTACGCGCGGCCCGGTAGCTGCCCGCCACCAGCGGCGTCATCGTCTCCCAGCACCAGTAACCGATGCGCCCGACCGCCCCCGACGGCTCCGGCGCCTCGCCCATCCCCTCCCGCATCGCCGGATGCAGGACCGTGTCGGGCATGAACTGCGGCGGCATCGCGCCGCCCCCGCCGCCATGCGCCCGCCACAGGCTCCAGGCATCGCCGAGGAAACGGACCAGGCCCTCGTGGTGGACCGCGGTGACCGGCTCAAGACCGTGGCCGGCGGGGTCGGCGAAGCTGAACTCGCCGTCGGCGAGCAGCGCGGCGCGGATGGACTCGGCCCGCGCCGGCACCTCGTACATGGGCATCGCGACGCCGGCCTGGACCTCGGTCACCGGATCGTGGAGGACGTGGCTGGGGTCGTATACGACGCGCATTCCGGCACGCAGCTTTCTGCCTGACGGTCAGGCCGGGCGGGGTCACGGGCGCAGGCGAGACCACGTTAATGCCCGGCCGGCCGGCAACCCCTCTTGGGCCTATGTTGGCGCGCCGCGCGGCGCTACGATCGTCCGGGATCTTGCAAACGATTGGGACGGCCTATCTCACTAGGGAGGCTGGGATGGCGGATAGGACGGCAGCTCCCACCGGCGGCCGGGCTTTGTTCGTCCGGCAGTCGTCCGGGCTGGTCCGCGAGGTCAGCGTCCGGAACGCCCTCTTCTACAACACCGCGGCGTTCATCGGCATCACGGTGGCGTGGGCGCCGGTGTTCTACACCCTCGCCTTCGTTCCGGTCGGCAGGGTCGGGCCGTTCACCAGCTACGGCCTGACGGCCATCCTCGTCGGGATCGCCTGCGTCTTCCTGGGCCTCATTTTCGCGTCGCTGGCCACGGTCATGCCGCGGTCGGGGGGTGACTACGTCTTCACCAGCCGGCTGATCCCCGGGATCGGGCCCTTCCTCGCCTGGGTCGAGTCGTTCACGCTGGTCTTTGCCTCGCTCGCGGTCATCGCCTTCGAGATACCGATCGTGCTGCACAACACCCAGATCAGCGGCGACATCATCGGGATCGGCACCGGGGTGGGCTTCTTCGAGCGGGCGAACGGCTGGTTTACCTCGGGCGGGACCGTCTCCGGCTGGCCCGGGATGATCGCCGCGCTGGTGGTGATCGCGCTGATCCTGCTGGTCGTCATCCAGCCGACCCGCCGCTTCCACCGCATCGTCACCGGCCTCGGCGCGATCGGCCTGCTCTCGTGGATCGTCATGTGGGTCTTCGGGCTGCTGTTCATCCACCGCGCCGACTTCGTGGCGAACCTGCCGAAGTACGGCGGCATGACCGCGGCGGCGCTGCAGAAGGCCGCGGTCACCGGCGGCGTCGTGGGGCACGGCTTCAGCTGGAGCACGACCGTGCTGCCGTTTCTGATGAGCGTGGTCCTCTTCCAGTACATCGGGTTCCAGTACTCCGCGTACATCGCGGGCGAGGTCAGGGGGAACATCAAGCGCGGCATCCTGATCGGCGTGCTGGGCGCGCTGTTCTTCGCCGTGGTCATGAACTCGTTCTACGTGGACTCCCTCAGCAACCGCCTGGGCACGACGAACATGCTGGGCTGGGGCATCAACAACTGGTCCGGCCTGAGGACGCCGTTCGGGCAGGCGACCTCGCTGCCGCTGGCCGCCGCCGTCTCCAATCCCGGGCTGTGGCCGATCTGGCTGTTCGTCAGCATCGCCGCCACGCTCTGGCCGTTCCTGCTGTGCCCGGTCTATATCACCCTGATCAGCCGGATCTCGCTGGCCTGGAGCATGGACCGGCAGGTGCCGAAGTGGTTCGGCGAGGTGAACGAGCGGCTGCGCGCCCCGCTGAACGCGATCCTCACCGCCGTCGGCTTCTGCGTGGTCCTCGCGATCCTGCAGAACTTCGCGCTGCTGCCGAAGTCCATTGCGCCGCCCGACGGAAAGCTGAACCTGGTGTCCACGATCTGGTTCAGCATCCTGATGGCGCTGTTCAGCTGGGTCCTGCCCGGAGTCAACGCGGTGATCTCGCGGTTCTCCCGGCCCGACCTCATCCGCAACGCGCCGTGGCGGAACGCGCTGTGGGCGTTCGGGCTGGTATGGCTGGCCTTCGCCGTGTTCACCTACTGGTTCGCGGGCATCAAGCCGATCTCCGACGCGGTCGGGTCGGCGCTCAAGCCCGGCCAGGGCGGCGTCCTGTCCTACTTCAACAACACCGGGATCACCCTCACCATCGCCCTGTACGTGGTGGCTGTGATCATCTACATCATCGTGGCCATCAAGAACCGGGCCTCCGGCGTCGAGATGGGGCTGCTGTACAAGGAGCTCCCTCCTGACTGATCATTTGGGGCGGCCTGGCGTTTCCCCGCAACCCATAGGCTGAGCAGATGCCCCTGCTGAAACGGGCGTCAAAGCGCCAGGGCACCCGCCTGTACGTCGTGTCGGACTTCCACGCCTCTGACCCAGCGTGGCGGAAGCTGCTCAACGCCATCCGGCTGAACGTCTACAAGGCGGACGCGGTCCTGTACGCGGGCGACCTCACCGGCAAGGCGATGGTCCCGATCGTCGCGACCGGCGACCGCTATGAGGCGACCCTCCTCGGGCAGCGCCGGGTGGCCCGGAACGAGGATGAGCTCGCGGCGCTGGAGCGCGACGTCGCCAGCCTCGGTTACTACGCCTTCCGGACGACGAAGGAAGAGGTGGACGCCCTCGGCGGCGACCAGGCCAAGCTCGACGCGCTGTTCAGCAGGGAGATCCGGGCCCGCGTCAGGCAGTGGCTCGACCTGGCGGCCGAGCGGCTCGACGGCACGGGGGTCCCGCTCGTCCTCATCCCTGGCAACGACGACCCATACGACATCGACGAGCCGCTCGCGGCCAGCCAGTACTGCACGAACGCCGACGGCGCGGTCGTGGACATCCCCGGCGACCTGCAGGTCATCGGGCTGGGGAAATCCAGCCCAACGCCGTGGCAAACCCCGCGCGAGGTTTCCGAGGATGCCTTCCGCGAGGAGATCTACTCGCTCGCGGACCAGGCCAAGGATCCCAAACGGACGATCTTCCTGATCCACTGCCCGCCCTACGGGTCGGGCCTGGACACCGCGCCCGTGCTCGACCAGAACCTCAGGCTCCAGGCCTCGGCAGGTGACCTGATGCGCGGGCCGGTCGGCTCGACCGGTGTGCTGGAGGCGGTGCAGCAGGTGCGGCCGCTGCTCAGCCTGCACGGCCACATTCACGAGTCCGCCGGCGAGAAGAAGATCGGCCCGACGCTGTGCGTCAACCCGGGCAGCGAGGCGGGCTCGGGGGTGGTCCGCGGGTACCTGATCGACGTGGGCAGCGACGGCGTCGAGCGCTCGTTCCGGGTGGAGGGCTGAGCGTGACCGGTCCGAGCGCCCTCGAGGAGGCCGTGGGCATCTGCGAGGCCGCGGCCGGAGAGCGCATCACCGTCCGGCTGGCGGGCGGCCTGGCGATCCAGTACCTGACGCCCGAGTTCCCGGCGCGTGGCGGCGATCGCCAGGATCTCGACCTGGCGACCCTGTCGGGCGACCGCCGGGCGCTGACCGGCTTCCTGGCCGGGCGCGGCTATGCCGGCGACAAGAACTTCAACGCGCTTTACGGCCATAAGCAGCTGTACTTCCAGTCGGCGGAGACCGGGCGGTCACTGGACGTTCTGGTCGACCGGCTGCACATGTGCCACACCGTCGAGTTCAAGGATCGGCTGAGGCGGATGCCGGTGACCCTCGACCTGTCCGATCTCCTGCTCACCAAGCTCCAGATCGTCGAGCTGAACGAGAAGGACGCCCAGGACGTGCTGTACCTGTGCTCGGCCTACCCGGTTCGGGACGGTGACGAGCCCGGCACGATCGGGCTCGGCCGGATCCGCCCGGTCGTGGGGAACGACTGGGGATGGTGGCGGACCGTCACCATGAATCTGGACCGGATCACGGCCCTCGCCAGCGGTGACGGCCGGGGGCTGGTACCCGCGGGCGGGAAGCACGACCCCGTCGAGCAGCTCGGCGTGCTGCGCGAGGCCGCCGAGACAGCGCCGAAGAGCTTGCGCTGGAAGGCCAGGGCGAAGGTGGGCGACCGGGTCCGCTGGTACGAGATGCCGGAGGAGACCCCGCACCACTAGCTGGCGCGGACACCGCAGCGCCGTCCGAGTTCGCCGGGATCGTCGCCATCGCCGACCAGCACGCCCACCGCCGGCTGGGGCTGCTCAACCCGGCGCTGTACCGGCTGGCCGCCCGCCACGCACCGGGCATCGTGGACATCACCGCCGGTAACAACACCGTGAGCTTCACCCAGCACGGGCAGACGTTCACCGTGCCGGGCTTCCAGGCGATCACCAGCTACGACATGTCCAGCGGCCTGGGCACCCTGGACGCCGCCAAGCTGGTGCGCGAGCTCAGGCGCCGCTAGCGACTGCGGTTCCGCCCGCCGGCGGCGCCTGCGTAGGGTGCTGTCATGGCGTCAGCGTCGCATCGTCACCCGGCCGGGGCTGACCGATGGAGCTGATCCTTGACGACGCCATCACCGTCACCATGGCTGCGGGCGCCGGCCCGGGAAGCATGCTGGTCCGGGATGGCCGGATCGCCGCGGTCGGGCCGGCCGGGCAGATCCGCGCGGCGGCATCGCGCGCCGCCATGGTCGCCCGGCTCGGTGGCGCGACCGTCATCCCCGGGCTGATCGACGCGCACTGCCACGTCTCCGACGTCGGCTACCTCGCCGCGGGCGCCGACTGCAGCCAGCCGTCCGCGCCCGGGATCCCGGCGATACAGGCGCGGCTGCGGGAAGCCGCCGGCCGGACGCCGGAGGGTTCCTGGGTCACCGGGAGCGGCTACGTCGAGTACAAGCTCCGCGAGAACCGTCATCCGACCCGCGCAGATCTCGACGAAGCCGTGCCGGACCGCCCGGCCGTGCTGTACCACACGTCACTGCACGCCTGCGTCCTCAACACGGCCGCGCTGCGGGAGGCCGGTTTCGAGGACGGGCAGCCAGACCCCCCGGGCGGTGCGCTCGGCCGCGACCGCGAGGGCCGGCTCGACGGCGTGGTGTTCGAGGGCCCCATGTTCGCGTTGTTCGAGCGCAACCTCCGGCATGACCTCATCCGGATGGACGCCGCCGGGCGCGCCAGGCTCGTTGAGAATGCAGGACGGTACTTCGCGGCGCTCGGCGTGACCGCGGCGTGCGATGCGGACATGCGCCGCGACACGCTCACCGCCTTTGCCGAGGCGGACGAGGCCGGCGCACTTCGGCAGAGGATCTACGGGCTCGTCGTCCACGACCAGGTGGACTGGCTCGCCGCGTCCGGCCTGCGGGGCCGCCGCTCGGACCGGCTGGCCGCCGAGGCGGTGAAGATCTGGTCGGACGGCGGGATGAGCAGCCGGACCGCGGCGATCCACGGCACCTATCCCGTCCCTCCGTATGGCTCGGGCATCTTGTTCTTCGCGCGCGACGAGCTGACCGCTATGGTCCGTGACCTCGACTCCCAGGGGTTCCAGGTCTGCATCCACGCCCAGGGGGACCGGGCGATCGAGACCGTTCTCGACGCGTACGGCGCCGTGCTGGCTGGTTCCCCCGGTAACCCGCGCCGGCATCGCATCGAGCACGGGGGCGCGATGTACCCGCCGCTGATCGCCCGGGCCGCGGAGCTCGGCATCGTGGTGGCGAGCCAGCCCGGGTTCTTCTCAACCCTGGGCGACGGGTTCGCGGAGGCGTTTCCGGGCCGCAGCGACCAGCTCTACCCCTTCGCGTCCTGGCTGCGCGCGGGCATCGTCACCGCCGGATCGTCGGACGCACCGGTCATCACCGCCGACCCGCTCCTGGGCATCAGGGACGCCGTCCTGCGCCGGACCGGCGAAGGCCGTGTGCTCGGCCCTGGCGAGCGGCTCGCGGCACGCGACGCGCTCGCCCTCTACACGCGCGGGGCCGCCTTCGCGATGCACCGCGAGGACGAGATCGGCTCGCTCGAGCCGGGCAAGCTCGCGGACTTCGTCGTGCTGGACGGGAACCCGCTCGACGCGGACCCCGAGAAGGTGGCCGACATCCGGGTCCTGGCAACGGTCGTCGGCGGGACGCCCGTGTACCAGTCCGGGGACATCCTCCCCGCCGGCTGACCCGGAACCCGCCGCCGACCTTGCGGTCACGTGGCGAGGGCGGGCTCGTTCGGTGGCCGGGCGGGCAGTCGGCCGGCGATACCCTCGATGAGGAACCCGAGCCCGATCTCGAACTGCTCGTCGGCCGAGGGGCCGGTGGGGTCGGCGAGCCAGCTCGTCAGGTGCGGGTACCGGCCACTCGCGGCGGCCAAGTCGTGGACGGCCGCCATCGCGGCCGTCAGGCTCGCCTCGTCGTCCAGGCCATGCCGCCGGCTCATCCGGGCCTCCTCCGCTTCTTGCAGCCCGCTGCCGAAGATGTGCCGGTCGATGAGGGCGGCGTACGTCATGGCCGCTGCTGTGCTCGCGCCCCGCATGGTCAGCACCCGCAGCATGAACTCCACCCGCCGCATCATGTGTGGCCCGACCGGCGGCCTGGTGTGGATCAGCACGGCGTACCAGGGGTGCCTCTTGATCATCTGCCGGGTCTGTACGGCCAGGGCCCGCAGGTCGGCACGCCAGTCCGGTCCCGGCTGGTCCGGCAGGGGGATCTCGGCGGTAGCCGCATCGAGCATCAGGTCGACGAGACCGTCCTTGTTGTAGACGTAGCGGTACAGCGCCATCGCCGAGTACGGGCCCAGCCGGGCCGCGACCGCCTTCATGGTCAGCGCGGCAGGCCCGGCCTCGTCGGCGAGGGCAATCGCGGCAGCCACGATCTCGTCCCGGCCGAGCGATCGCCGCCGTGGCGGTGGCGGCGGTTGGGTCCAGATCAGCGGGGCAGCTTCGGGAGGTCCGGCAGGTTGGCGCACGTACTAAGTGTACGATATAAACGTTAGGTATATGACGTAAACTTTTACCAGCGGGAGGCAGTCACGGTGACCACCGACATGACCATGAGCAGTGCCTTTGACCCACCGGGGATCCGGCTGGGCGTGGTGCGCGGCATCAGCTACGGCTTGTTCGGCAAGCCCGGTGAGTTCGTCCTGCAGGCCCGCGCCCTCGGGGCCGGCCTGATCCGGGCGTACCTGTACTGGGGGCAGGTGGAGCCCGAGCCCGGCCGCTACCAGTGGGAGGTGGTGGACGCGCTGCTGGCGCAGCTGGACGGCGATGAGGAGGTATGGGTCACCCTGTGCTCCAGCTCGCCGTGGGGCACCCGGGTGCCGACCGACTTCCAGCCTCAGTCGCCCGCCCACGACCAGCGCGCGTACGGGGAGTTCGTTCGCCGGGTGGTGCGCCACTGCGGGGGGCGCGTGCGGTACTGGCAATGCAACAACGAGCCGAGCAACACCGACCTGCTGTGGGCCGGCACCGCCGCCGAGTACGTCGCCCAGCTGAAGACCTTCTTCCGGGCCGTCAGGGATAGCGACCCAGCCGCGGCGGTGGTGCTGGGCGGCTGCGGTTACGACGTGTTCAGCAGCGAGCCGGGCAGCGCGGCCCGGCAGTTCTTCGACCACGTGGCCTCCGCCGGCCGGGACGCCTTCGACCTGT
>DAITAE010000673.1:0-2453 GCA_036824445.1 Streptosporangiaceae bacterium
GCTGCCCGCCCAGGACCGGGTCCTGTCCACCGCCGAGCCAGCGCCGCGGCGGGCCGGGGAGGCCCCCGCGGCCCGCCAGCCGCTGCGGATCGTCGTCAGCCGCAGCCGCCCCCCGGCCTTCGCGGCGCGGGTTGCGGAAGACATCGGCGCGATCCTGGTACCGCTCGGCTCGGCCGGGGCGAAGGCGGCGGCGGTGGTCCTCGGGGAGGCCGACGCCTACCTGCACGATGGCGGTCAGTACGAATGGGACTCGGCCGCCCCGGTGGCGGTGGCGCTGGCCGCCGGGCTGCACGCCTCCCGCGTCGACGGCTCAAAGCTCCGGTACAACCAGGCATCACCCTGGCAGCCGGATATCCTGATCTGTCCGGGGAAGCTCGCTCACCGGTTGCTGACCGCGGTCGGTGCCGTGCGGCCTACCGGAACCGAGTAGGGCTCACGCCCGCCAGCGCCACCCGTCCTGCCCGACGACCAGGAGTCCGCCCGATGGCTGTGATGCGTTCCGACTACTCACTGTCCCAGCTCGATGTCCTCGAGGCCGAGTCCATCCACATCATGCGTGAGGTGGCGGCCGAGTTCGAGCGGCCGGTGCTGCTGTTCTCCGGCGGCAAGGACTCGATCGTCATGCTCGCGCTCGCGGAGCGGGCGTTCTGGCCGGCCAAGATCCCGTTCCCGGTCATGCACGTGGACACCGGGCACAACTTCCCCGAGGTGCTCGAGTTCCGTGACCGCCGGGCCGAGCAGACCGGGGTGCGGCTGGTGGTGGCGTCGGTCCAGGAGTCGATCGACGCGGGCCGGGTCGCCGAGGAGACCGGCCGCTGGGCCAGCCGCAACCGGCTGCAGACCGTCACCTTGCTGGACGCCATCAGCGATCACCGGTTCGACGCGGTGTTCGGTGGCGCCCGCCGGGACGAGGAGAAGGCGCGGGCGAAGGAGCGGGTCTTCTCCTTCCGCGACGAGTTCGGCCAGTGGGACCCCAAGAACCAGCGGCCCGAGCTGTGGAGCATCTACAACACCAGGATCAGGATGGGTGAGCACATCCGGGTGTTCCCGCTATCCAACTGGACCGAGCTGGACGTCTGGCAGTACATCGCCAGGGAGAACCTGGAGATCCCGTCCATCTACCTCGCGCACCCCCGTAACGTTTTCGAGCGGGACGGGATGCTGCTCGCCGACAACCCGTACATCCCCCGCGGCGACGACGAGCCGGTCTTCGCGGCGTCGGTCCGCTACCGCACCGTCGGCGACATGAGCTGCACCGGGGCGGTGGAGTCGGCGGCGGCCACGATCGCGGAGGTCATCACCGAGATCGCGGCCACCAGGATCACCGAGCGCGGCCAGACCCGCGCCGACGACCGCACCAGCGAGGCCGCCATGGAGGACCGCAAGAAGGAGGGGTACTTCTGATGCCGGGCGCACCCGAGGACACTCCCGTGATCAGCCCCTGGCCGAAGGACCGGCACACCGACATCCTGCGGCTGGCCACGGCCGGCTCGGTCGACGACGGCAAGAGCACCCTCATCGGGCGGCTGCTGTACGACTCCAAGGCGATCTTCGAGGATCAGCTCGCCGCGGTGGAGCGCAGCAGCCGGGCGAGAGGGGAGGACTACACCAACCTCGCCCTGCTCACCGACGGGCTGCGAGCGGAACGCGAGCAGGGCATCACCATCGACGTGGCCTACCGCTACTTCGCCACCCCCCGCCGCAAGTTCATCATCGCCGACACCCCCGGGCACATCCAGTACACGCGAAACATGGTGACCGGGGCATCGACCGCCGACCTCGCGGTCATCCTCGTGGACGCGCGCAACGGGCTGACCGAGCAGAGCAGGCGCCACGCCTTCATCGCGACCCTGCTGCGGGTGCCGCACCTGGTGCTCGCGGTGAACAAGATGGACCTGGTCGGCTACGACCAGGCCGTGTTCGAGGAGATCGCCGCCGAGTTCTCCGCGTTCGCCGCCAAGCTCGACATCGGGGATCTCTCCTTCGTCCCGATCTCCGCCCTGCACGGCGACAACGTGGTCCAGCGCAGCGAGAACATGTCCTGGCACGACGGGCCGCCGCTGTTGCGGCACCTGGAGCACGTGCACATCGCCTCCGACCGCAACCTGATCGACGTGCGCTTCCCCGTGCAGTACGTGATCCGCCCGCACCAGGCCACCCACCCCGAACTGCACGACTACCGCGGCTACGCCGGCCAGGTGGCCGGTGGCGTGCTCAAGCCCGGCGACGAGGTGATGCACCTGCCGTCCGGGATGACCACCACGATCGCCCACATCGACACCGCCCGCGGCCCGGTGGACGAGGCGTTCCCGCCGATGTCGGTCACCCTGGTGCTGGAAGACGACCTGGACATCTCCCGGGGAGACCTCATCTGCCGGCCACACAACCAGCCGATGGTCACCCAGGACGTCGAGGCGATGGTCTGCTGGATGGTGGACAAGCCGCTGCGGGCG
>DAITAE010000147.1:0-9056 GCA_036824445.1 Streptosporangiaceae bacterium
CGTGCCCGCTACGCCCCGGCCCGCTCCGAGGACGCCCGTTCCGCGGCCGCCGCGGCGAGCAACTCCCCCGCGTGCGCCCGGCCAAACTCCGAGTCCTCCAGGCCAGCCAGCATCCGGGAGAGCTCGACGACCCGTCCCGCGTCGTCGAGGCGGGTGAGCCCGCTGCGGGTGACCGAGCCGTCATCGGCCTTCTCGATCACCAGGTGGGTGTCGGCGAACGCGGCCACCTGCGGCAAGTGCGTGACCACGATCACCTGGGCGAGCCGGGCGAGCCGGGCCAGCCTGCGCCCAACTTCCACCGCGGCCTTGCCCCCCACGCCGGCATCCACTTCGTCGAACACGAAGGTCGGTACCGGGTCGGCGCCGGCGAACACCACCTCGATCGCCAGCATGACCCGCGACAGCTCGCCGCCCGAGGCGCCCTTGCTGAGCGGCAGCATGGGGGCGCCTGGGTGCGCAGCCAGCCTGATCTCTACCTCGTCCGCACCCAGCGGGCCGAAGTCGTCGGCCGGGATGACGGCTACGGCCAGCCGCGCGTGCGGCATGGCGAGGGCCGTGAGCTCGGCGGTGACGCGCGTGGCGAAGGAGTCCGCCGCCGCCCGGCGCAGCTCGGTCAGCCGCCCGGCCAGTTCGGCGACGGCCGCGGCGAGCCGCGCCTCCTCATCGGCCAGGCCGGCGATCCGGTCGTCGTCACCCTCCAGCTCGGTGAGCCTGCTGCTGGCCTGTTTCGCCCAGGCGAGCACCGCGGACAGGTCGGGGGCGGCGCCGGCCGGGCCGGGTGGCCCCGGCGCCAGCCCGCCGTAGGCGCGGATCAGCCGTGTCAGCTCGGCGCGGCGTTCCTGCACCGCGGCGAGGCGGGCCGGATCCGAGTCCACCGACTGCACATAGGAGGCCAGTTCCGCGGCCACGTCGGAGACCAGGTAGGCCGCCTCGGAGAGCCGGCCCGCCAGCCCCGCCAGCGCCGGGTCATGGTCGGCCACGGCTTCGAGCGCCTGCCGGGCCCCGGCCAGCAGGCTGACGGCGTCGGCGGACTCGAAGGACCCGCTTGCGGGGTCACCCAGGAGTGCCTCGTGCGCGGTGGTCGCGGCCGCGTGCAGCGCATCGGCGTGCGCGAGACGGTCCTCCTCGGCCAGCAGCAGGCCGTCCTCGCCCTCGGCGGGCGCCGCCTGCTCGATCTCGGACAGGCCGCGCCGCAGATCCTCGGCCTCGGCGGCCCGGTCCCGGGCCGCCCGGGTCAGCTCGTCGAGCTCGGCCCGGATCTCGCGGTGCCGGTGGTAGGCCCGCTGGTAGTCGGTGAGGACGGCGTGGAGCTCCGGCCCGGCGAACCGGTCGAGTGCCTGGCGCTGCCGGGCCGTCCGCAGCAGCTGCTGCTGATCGGCCTGCCCGTGCACGGCCACCAGGTCCTCGGCCAGGTAGGTGAGCAGCGAGACGGGGACCGACCGGCCGCCCGCGAAGGCCCGTGACCGGCCCTCGGCGGACACCGAGCGGCTGACGATCAGCGTCCGGCCCTCGTCGTCGAGTTCGCCGCCCGCCTCCAGGACCTGCTGTGCCACCAGGCCGCCCGGATCGATCCGCAGCCGGCCCTCGACGGTGGCACGCTCCGCCCCGGGCCGGACCCGCGCCGGGTCGGCACGGCCGCCGAACATGAGCCCCAGGCCGGTCACCACCATGGTCTTGCCCGCCCCGGTCTCCCCGGTGACCACCGTGAGCCCGGACGAAAGCTCGAGGACGGCGTCCTCGATCACACCGAGGGCGGTGATGCGGACTTCCTCAAGCACCGGCGTCCTCCTCTCCGTCCCCCCCGTGGGGCTGCCCGTCCACCCGCCGCCGGGCGGCGGGCCGCCCGCGCCAGCCGGTCACCGGGAGGCCGAACTTGGCGACCAGCCGGTCGGTGAACAGCGCCCCGCCGCCTCGTTCCCGGCCGCCGCGGGACAGCCGGGCCAGCAGCACCGGCAGGGCGCCGCGGCGCACCTCGACCCGCGCTCCCGGCGGGAGATCGACACTACGCCGCCCGTCGCACCACAGCACGCCGGCCGCGGCCTCGTCCTCACCGCCGACCCGCCTGCCGGATCCCCCGCCGGATACGCCGATCACCTCGACCGCCAGCACCGACGACGGCGAGATCACCATCGGGCCCGCGAACAGCGCGTGGGCGCTGATCGGCACCAGGAGCAGCGCCTCGACCTCCGGCCAGACGATCGGGCCCCCGGCCGAGAACGCGTACGCGGTGGACCCGGTCGGGGTGGCGCAGACGACGCCGTCACCTCCCCACCGGGACAGGGGGCGGTCGTCGATCTCGGTCACCACCTCGATCATCCGCTGACGGGCGAGCTTCTCCACGCTCGCCTCGTTAAGCGCCCAGGTGCTGGCGGTGACGGTCCCGTCCTGCCGCACCGCCACCTCGATCGTCATCCGCTCTTCCACCGTGTACCGGTGCTCCACCACCTGGTCGACCGCCCCGGCCAGGTCGTCGGGCTCCGCTTCGGCGAGGAACCCGATATGGCCCAGGTTGACGCCGAGCAGCGGCGCACCCGCGGGCCTGGCCATCTCCGCAGCCCGCAGCAGCGTGCCGTCGCCGCCCAGCACGATCACCATCTCGGCGTCCTGGGCTGCGTCGGCGGTCGCCGGGACCACGTCGGCGCCCGCGCAGCGCAGGTCGGCCGCCTCCGGCTGCAGGATCCGCACGGCTACCCCGGCGGAGGTCAGCCGGTCCACCACCAGGCGGGCGCTGCGCAGCGCCGCCGGCCGCCCGACGTGGGCCACCACGAGGACCGTGCGCTTGGAGTTCACTGGGGTCCTTCCGCGATGGCCCGCCGCAGGTCACCCGGCTCGAGCGGCGGCGCACCGCGGTGCAGCCAGAGGAAGTACTCCACGTTGCCGGACGGGCCCGGCAGCGGGCTCGCGGTCAGGCCGGACACGCCGAGCCCGAGGTCGGCGGCGGCGGCCGCAACCGAAGCGACCGCTTCTTCACGCAGGCGTGGCTCGCGCACCACGCCACCCGCCCCCACCCGGCCCTTGCCCACCTCGAACTGCGGCTTGACCAGCAGCAGGAAGTCGGCCTCGGGGCGCGCGCACCTGACCAGGGCCGGCAGGGCCAGGGTCAGGGAGATGAAGGAGAGGTCGGCGGTCACCAGGTCAGGAGCGGGCGCCATTTGAGCGGGCTGGAGCTGGCGCACGTTGACCCGGTCAAGCACGGTGACCCGCTCATCGGTGCGCAACGCCCAGGCCAGCTGGCCGTAGCCCACGTCGGCGGCGATGACGTGCGCCGCGCCAGATCGCAGCAGGACGTCGGTGAAGCCGCCGGTGGACGCGCCGGCGTCCAGGCACCGGCGCCCGGCGACCCGCAGCCCCGGGAAGGCCGCCAGCGCCCCGGCAAGTTTCCTGCCGCCCCGCGATGCGTACGCGGGCTCCTCCCCCGCATCGGTAACCAGGATCGGAGCGTCCGCCGCGACCTGGGTGGCCGACTTGCCAGCGGCCTGGCCGGCCACCAGGACACGCCCGTCGGCGACGAGGCCGGCGGCCTGCTCGCGTGACCGCGCAAGCCCTCTCCTGACCAGTTCGGCGTCCAGCCGCCTACGGGTGCCCATCCGCCTGCCTGTGCGCCGTTCAGCTGCCCGGGTGGCCTGGGCCGTCGTCCGGTACCGCAGGCTCACGCGCGTCCAGGTCATCAAGCGCCTCCGTGAGCTGCCGGTGAACACGCTCGAAAACCGCCGGATGCTCGGCGACCGGCAGCCCGGCCAGGTCCTGAAGCTGGGAGACCGCCTCGTCCACCCGGCTGTCGCCGGTGGCAGGCCGCGACCCCGCCGGGCCGCTCGGCTCCGGCAGACCGGAGGCGTCCGCGCCCGGTTCCGACTCCATCAGCTTGCTCTCCTTCCGTCGGGCCCGCTCCCCGGCATCGCTGTTCCTGCAGGAAACGCTACCGTCCATCGGCGCCAGGAAGGAGCATGGCGCGGCCGCGCCGCGCCGCCCGGGCGGGAGGAGCTGCCCCGCGGGTCGCGCGCGCTGGGCGGCGGCGGCCCGGGTGGCACCGGTCCGTGCCAGGCACGGGATTCCCCCATACGTTCTAATATTTGGTCAATGGGAACGGGGGTAGCGAGGTGTCTCATGGCTACTGCTGAGGAATGCCGACTGGCGCTGGAAAGCCTCACCGGCCGGCTCCGGGACATGGACCCGGCCGACCGCGCGGCGAATCTGGTGGATCGTGAGATCAGCTGCACGGTGGAAGATCTCGGGATCACGTTCGTGACGCACCTCGGGCCCGACGGTGCTTCCCCGGTCACCATGGCGAACGGCTCGGATGGCCAGGCACAGGTCAGGTTCACGGCCAAGAGCGACGACCTCGTGGCCATCGCCGAGGACCCCGGCAGCTTCGGCCGGGCGTGGCTCACCGGCCGCCTGAAGGTCGAGGCGAGCATTTTCGACCTCCTCCGCCTCCGTAAACTGCTGTGATCTCCGGCTCCCTGCCTGCTTTGGACTGAGCGATGCCCGAGGGGGATCTGGTCTGGCTGACCGCCCGCCGCCTGCACGAGGCGCTGGCCGGGCGGGTCCTGACCCGCAGCGATGTGCGCGTTCCCAGGTACGCCACCACCGACCTGACCGGCCGGGCGGTGACGGAGTGCGTCGCCCGCGGCAAGCACCTGCTCATCCGGGTGGAGGGCGGCGTCACCGTGCACACCCACCTGCGGATGGACGGCTCGTGGCGGATCCGGCCGGCCGGCGACCGCATCACCCCTAGCCACCGCATCCGGCTCGTGCTCGCCAACGACACCTGGCAGGCGGTCGGCTACCAGCTGGGCATCGTCGAGATCCTGCCCACCGCGAGGGAGGCCGGCATCGTCGGCCACCTGGGCCCGGACATACTCGGGCCCGACTGGGATCCCGCGGAGGCAGCGCGGCGGCTTCGCGCCGTGCCGGCCCGCGCCGTCGGCGAGGCGCTGCTGGACCAGCGCAACCTGGCCGGAATCGGCAACCTCTACAAGGCCGAGGTGCTGTTCCTGCGCGGGGTGGACCCGTGGCGGCCGGCTGGCGACGTCGCCGACCTCGATGCCCTCGTCAGCCTGGCCCACCGGCTCATGGAGGCGAACAAGGAGCGGTCCGGCCAGGTCACGACGGGTGTGCGGCGACCGGGTGAGCAGACATGGGTGTACGGCCGCGCCGGCCGGCCCTGCCGCCGCTGCGGTACCCCGATCCGGGCCGCCGACCAGGGCAGCGAGACCTCCGAGCGGATCACCTACTGGTGCCCGCACTGCCAGTCCTGACCGCGGCGGCGCCCAGGACATGGCTGCATAACGGCTGCCGCCCGGTACTGTCGCCGCGAACGCGCGGGTGGCTGGCGGCCTACCTCGGCCCGCCGCCAGCCACACCTGTGGACCGGTGAGGTCACGCGTCGCGGCGCCGGAACAGGATGAGACCGGCCACGACAGCGATCGCCGCGTAGGCGGCGAAGATGCCGAACCCGGCCCACGCCGAGAACACGTGGTCGGCCGGTGAGGTCCTGGTTACCCAGACCTGGCTGCCCGCGATCGCCGGCATCCACTTGTCCACGTTCACCTGCCACGACTGCGGCAGGAAGTTGACCAGGACCGACAGCACGAACAGCAGCCCGACGGCACCGGTGATCGCCGCCGCCGTGCTGCGCAGGATCGCGCCCAGGCCGTAGGCGAGCATTCCGCAGACGGCCAGGAACAGCGCGCCGCCGATCACCGCTCTCAGCACATCCGGCTGGCCGAGCGTCACGCCGAGATGATGACCGGACAGGATGGCCTGCCCGATGAAGAAGGACGCGAAGCAGGCCACCAGCCCGGTGACCAGGGATACCACCGCGAACACCAGCGCCTTGGCCGCGAACAGCGTGCCCCGGCGCGGCTGCACGGACAGCGACGTGCGGATCATCCCGGTGGAGTACTCCGAGGTAATGGTGAGCGCCCCCAGGACCGCGATGACCAGCTGGGCAACGTAGAGGCCGCCCAGACTGTTCTGGACCGCGTCGAAGCCGGCGCGGTCGATCTCCCGGGCATGTGAGGCGGCTCCGGCACTGGCGAGTGCTCCCAGGCCGATCGTGACCAGAACAACGATCAGCAGCGTCCAGTAGGTGGACCGCACCGACCGGATCTTGGTGATCTCCGAGCGCACGGCGCCGCCGAACCCGGCACGCCTGGTCCCGGCCGGTGCGGTGCTGTCCCGTGTGATCCCGGCGGTCTGTGCTGTCGCCGTCATATCAGGCCACCCCTCCCGTGTGAACGCGAGCGCCGCCGTCATCGCGGGCGGCACCGCCGTCATCGCGGACCGCACCGGCAGCTGCTGGTGCTGGCTCGCCAGCGTGGAACTCCACGCTGGCCGCGGTCAGCTCCATGAACGCCTCCTCCAGGGATGCCTGCGCCGACGTGAGCTCATGAAGCGGCACCCCGTTCGCGAACGCGAGGTCGCCGACCCGGTCGGCGGCCATTCCCTGCACCACGATCGCGTTTCCGGCGGTGGCGGTCACGCTGGCGCCGGCCCGCCGGACGGCGGCGACCAGGGCGTCCGGCTGTGGGGTCCGCACCCGGACCGCCTGTACGGAGTTGCGCTCGATGAACTCGGCGACGCTGCAGTCGGCGATGAGCCTGCCGCGCCCGATCACGATCAGGTGGTCGGCGGTGTTCTCCATCTCCGACATCAGGTGGCTGGAGACGAAGACGGTGCGCCCCTCGCCTGCGAGCCGCTTCATGAGGTTGCGGATCCACAGGATGCCTTCCGGGTCCAGTCCGTTGACCGGCTCGTCGAACATGAGAATGGCCGGGTCGCCGAGCAGCGCCGCCGCGATGCCCAGCCGCTGCCCCATGCCGAGCGAGAATCCCTTGGACCGCTTCCCGGCCACGTCGGTGAGGCCGACCAGTTCCAGCAGCTCCCCTGCGCGCCGCTGGGGCAGGTTGTTCGTCTGGGCCAGGCAGAGCAGGTGGTTGTAGGCGCTGCGCCCGCCGTGCACCGCCTTGGCGTCCAGCAGCGCTCCCACCTCACGCATCGGGCTGGCGAGCTGCCGGAAGTCTTTCCCGTTGACGGTGACCGAGCCGCGGGTGGGCCGGTCCAGGCCCAGGATCAGCCGCATCGTGGTCGTCTTGCCCGCCCCGTTCGGGCCGAGGAACCCGGTGATCCGCCCGGGCTCAACGGCGAACGACAGCCCGTCCACGGCCAGCTTGTCGCCGAAGCGCTTGGTCAGATCCCGCGCCTCGATCATTGGTGTGCCCCGATCATTGATGAGACCTCCCTCAGGCGCGGGCACCGTGCCCGGCTGCCGAGGCAAGTCTGTCCGCGCCGGGCCCGCCAGCGCGTCGCCCGGCGCGCTGATCCTGGTCCACCCCAAGGGGGAAGTCCTGCTACTCCCTGAGGCGTAAGGCCGCCGCCTCAGCAGTAGCCGAGCCGGGCGAGCGCCGGCGCCACCGCCTCAGCAGCCGGCCCGTCCGCCGACCAGGCGGCGGCGCAGAGGGCGCGCAGGCCGTCGATGGGATCGCCGCCGCCGCTGAGCACGAGACGGTCGGCTGCCCGCCAGCGGGCGTGCCAGCCGCCGCAGCGGTACCCGCCCTCGGCGCGGACCACCGGCGGGTGGGAGACCAGCAGGCCGGACAGGTCGGGGGCCAGGTAGGAGGGGCGCTGAGGGGGCGGGGCGAGCACAGCGTCCAGGGGCCGGGCCACGCCGGTGAGCACGAGCATGCTGTCGGCACCGACCCGGACCGCGCCCTCGATGTCGGTGTCGAGGCGGTCACCGACCACGAGCGGGCGGCTGGCGCCCGTGCGGGCCACGGCCTCGGCGTGGAGCGGGGGCTCGGGTTTGCCCGCGATCAGGGGTTCCTGGCCGGCCGCGGTGGCGATCACCCGGGACATGGCGCCGTTCCCGGGCTGGCGGCCGCGGGCGGTGGGCAGGGTCTTGTCGGCGTTCGAGAGGACGAAGAGGGCGCCTGCCTGAACCGCGAGTGCGCCCTCCGCCAGCAGCGAGTAGCTCAGGTCGGGCGCGTAGCCCTCGATGACCGCGGCGGGCCGCTCGCTGGCCACCGACACGGGGCGGAACCCCCGTTCCCGGACCGCGGCGCGCAGGCCCATGCCACCGACGACGAGAACCGCCGTCCCCGGCTCCAGCCGCTCTGCCAGCAGGCGGGCGCCGGCCTGAGCGGAGGTGATCACATCGGCGGCGCCGGCGGGAACCCCGAGGCCGGCCAGCTGCGCCGCGATGGCCGACGGCGTCCGGGAGGCGTTGTTGGTGACGAACGCCACCCGCATGCCGCACGCCTTCGCCTTGGCCAGCGAGTCCGCTGCCCCGGCAACCGCCGAGCTGCCGATGTAGACGACCCCGTCGAGGTCGAGGAGCGCCACGTCGTAGGCGCTGGCAAGCGGCTCGGCGGATGCGCGTGGCGCTGTGGGCGCCGCATCACCGGGCACGGCCGGCCCGATCAGCGGGGGGCGTCCCCGGCCGGCGGCGGCGAGGACGGGGGCGCGGACCCGGAGCGGACCCGGAGCGTGGCCCGGACGCCGCGCAGCGCGTCGGTGTAGTGCGGCAGGTCGGGCCGCATCGCGGCCGCCAGAGCGAGATGCTCGGCCGCCGCCGCCGGGTTCCCGCCGCGGGCCAGGGCGAGGCCGAGCCCGAAATGCGCATAGTCGTCACTCGGGCTAGCCTCCACGATCTGCCGGAAACTGTCTGCCGCCGCCGCGTACCGGCCGATGTCGAACTGGGCTCTGCCCAGGGCCTCCAGCACGCTGCGCGAACCCGGCTCGGCCTCGGCCGCGCGCTCCAGCAGCTGCGCCGCCGCCGCCGGGCTCCCCCGGCCGAGCAGGTCGAGCCCGCGGCGGTACCACGAATACGCGTCCCCGTCCGGGGCCTGCGGGCCGGATCCCACGCGCCCGTCTTCGTCCGGGTGGGAATCCTGGCCGCCGCCCGGTGCTTCTGACATATGTGCAGATCCTTCCGTCCGGCCAGCAGCCAGCGTCCGGCCTCGCGCTGGCGCCGTTCCGCGGGCTGCGTTATGCGCAGGAGCGGGTCAGCGGCATCGCGGAGGTCACCTCTCCACCGTACGACGTGATTGCCCAGG
>DAITAE010000674.1:0-2449 GCA_036824445.1 Streptosporangiaceae bacterium
CCATTGCGCGAGGCTGTGCTCGGCGCCGCCGGCCTGACCGGCGATGAGCCGGCCGACGCTGCCGAGGCGGCGTTCGCCACGACGCTCGGCAACAGTCCCGATGCCGCGAACGTGGTGACACGGTTGCTCGCGCTCACCGGGTTCGACCGCGACGCGGCCGTGCCGGAGGACGTTCCGTGGGCGGTGCGGGTGTTCCTCGAGCAACTCGCCCGGCGGCAGCCGGTGGTGCTGGTGGTCGATGACCTGCACTGGGCGCAACCCGGGCTGCTCGATGTGCTGGAGCACATCGCTGACTGGAGCCGGGACTCGCCGATCATGCTGGTCGGCCTGGCCCGCCCCGAGTTCTACGAAAGCCGTTCGAGCTGGGGGGGCGGGAAGCTCAACGCGACGGCCGTATTGCTGTCTGCGCTGGACGAGACCGCCACGATCAGCCTCGTGGAGAAGCACGACCTGCCTGAGGAGGTACGGCGCCGTATCGTCGATGCGGCCGGCGGCAACCCGCTGTTCGTCGAGCAGATGGTGGCGATGCTCGTCGACGAGGGCCATGCTGACTTCCGGGACGGGACCGCCACCTGGATCGGCGGCCCGCCCGCAAACATCCAATGGACGATGCCGCCGTCGGTGTCCGCGCTCCTAGCCGCGCGCATCGACCGGCTGAACGATGACGAGCGCGCGATCGTCGGCTGCGCCGCTGTGATCGGAACGGTCTTCTACGCGGAAGCGATCGCTGCCCTCACCGGCACGCCGCTGCCTGAGGTGCGGCAGGTGCTCGGCCAGCTGGTCCGCAAGGAACTGCTGCGGGCAGCGGCAACAGACCTGCCGGGGCTGTCGGCGTACAGGTTCCTGCACGTTCTGGTCCGCGACGCGGCCTATGACGGGCTCGCCAAGGCCAGCCGCGCGGCCTGGCACGAGCAGCTGGCGGACTGGCTGTCCGCCCTTCACAGCGATGCCGTGCCTGACGAGATCGTGGGCCACCATCTCGCGTCAGCCTGGGAATACCTCGTGCAGCTCGGCCCCGCAACCGGCCACGCCCGTGAACTTGCCGACCGGGCAGCACGGAAGCTGGCAGCCGCGGCCCAGCGGCTCGAACTGTCCGACGTCGCGGCCGCGGCATCCTTGCTGGAGCAAGCGACCAACATGCTCGAGCCGGGCGACCCTTACCGGGTGGAATGCTTGCTGAGCCTTGCCACGCAGCGGCAGGAGCTAGGTGAGATCGACCATGCGCAGGAAGCGCTGCGGGCAGCCATGGGCGCCGCGGACCCACGGCAGGCCGTGCTGGCCAACGTGCTGATGTGCCGGCAGAGCACCCTCACAGCCGACAGCCGTGCCGCGGACATCGAGAAGGTCTTGCGGGAGGCGGCACGTCAGTTCCGTGAATGGGGCGATGACCGTGGTCTGGCGCAGGTCTACCTCGTCCAGGGCGACGTGGCCTGCCTCCGCGGATACCTGGCCCGCGGCGCGGAGCTGCTCGAACAGGCACTCAAACATGGGGAGCTGGCTGGCGATGCGGGCTGCATCGCGCGAGCGCGCAGCTTGATCGGGGTGACGGTGCTGTTCGGCCCGACACCTGCCGAGGAGGCAATCGCCTTGCTTGACCAGATGGTGGCCTCCTCCGGCAACGACCCCCGCGTCCGGGCCGAGGCCGAGCAGGTGACCTGCGTTATGCACGCGATGTGCGGGCGGTTCGACCGGGCGCGGGCTGTTGGCGCCGACGCCCGCCAGCACCTCGCGGAGGTCGGGCACGGGCTGTTCCTGGCAAACCTCGCGCAGAGCACCGGTCACGTTGAGGAGCTCGCGGGTGATCTGGATGCCGCCGAGGCCGAGTACGCGCGGTCCTGCGCCGATCTCGAAGCGCTGGGGGAAAGCTCCTACCTCTCGACCGTCGCGGGCCTGCATGCCCGGCTGCTCGCGCGACGCGGGAGACCCGGTCAGGCGGAGATGGCGCTGGAGGTGGCTCGCAGGCGCGGCTCCCCGGACGATGTGTCGACGCAATCGCTGATTCTGCAGACCGAAGGGCTCCTGGCGGCGGCCGCGGGCGAGGCCGATCGCGCCCGTTCGGCCATCGCCGACGCCGTCCGGTGTGAGCCAAGGGACGAGGGGCCCGATGCCGTCGGGCAGGCCTACCTTGCCGCTGCCGATGTGGAACGGATACTCGGCAGCACCTCCGCGGAGCGAGAGCACTTGACCGCAGCGCAAGAATTGTTCGCGGTGAAGGGCAATCTCGTAGAGGTCCGCAGGGTGAGCCGCCGCCTCCGCGATCTGGCTGCCAATGGCTGACTCCATTTTGCGCGGATCAATCTTCTTCCCTGCCGGCGGCTGAAGGCTGGATCTCTGCCGCCGGCTGAAGACCGGTCAGACCGGACGGCTGGACCCGCCATGCCACCTCGGGTGTAACGTCGGGCCATGACAACGCCCGCAGAGGTCCTGGCGCAGGTCCCGCTGTTTTCCA
>DAITAE010000675.1:0-2447 GCA_036824445.1 Streptosporangiaceae bacterium
GCGGGATCTTCCCCGCCATTCCCTTCGCCATCTGGTTCTATCTCGCGATCGAGGAGCTGCCGCTCGCCGCCGAGGAGTCGCACGACCCGAAACGCGACGTCCCGCGCGCGACCATCTGGGGGATCACCACCCTCGTCCTCACCGGCGCGCTGACGCTCGTCCTCAACCCCGCGGTGGACGGGGGCGCAGCCAAGATCGGAGTGTCCGCCACGCCGCTGTTCGACGGCTTCAAGGGAGTGTTCGGCGCGGGGACGGCGGCAACCCTGCTCGCCCTGATCGGCCTGGTGGGACTGATCGCCAGCTTCTTCACGATCATCTACGCCTACGGGCGGAACACGTACTCGCTGTCGCGGGCCGGCTACTTCCCCAAGTGGCTGTCCATCACCGACCGCAAGCGCAAGACGCCCCACGTCGCCCTCATCGCGGGCGGGCTCGTCGGGTACGGCCTCGCGGTGCTGATCTACGAGCTGGGGAAGTCGAGCGGCTTCCTCGCTGGGCAGATCGTGGGCGCGCTGCTGTACATGGCCGTGTTCGGCGCGGTCATCTCCTACGCCATGCAGTGCCTGTCGTTCATCCTCCTCCGGCTGAAGCTGCCGCACATCGAGCGGCCCTACCGGAGTTTCTTCGGGATCCCGGGGGCGGCGATCGCCGGCATCATCGCCGTCGTCGCGCTGATCTCCCTGTACTCGAACGCCGACTACCGGCCCGGGGTGTACGGGACACTGATCTACTTCCTGTTCGGCATCGCTTACTTCGCCATCGCCGGCCGGCACCGCCTGGTGCTCTCGCCGGAGGAGGAGTTCGCCCTGACGAGTGGCAAGCACGGCCACCCGGAGACCGAGGGATACGGCACCACGCACGTCGCGGACATTCCCGTCGGTGAGCCGGTGACTGAGCAGGCCAAGGAGCCCGACCAGGCGCCATCATGAGGTGACCCTGGCCGGCCCCGCGCCGGCCCCGGCCAGGTGCCGCGTGACCGTGCCCATGGGCGGGCCCGGGGACCCCATAACCCGGTGACCTCCTGACGGCGGCAGGTGGCGCAGGGCCGCGCGGTGGGCAGATTCACCAGCGTGGGCGATGACCTGGTGACGCTGTTCCTGTGCGGGGACGTGATGACCGGCCGCGGGGTCGACCAGGTTCTGCCCCACCCGGGGGACCCACGGCTGCGGGAAGCCTACGTCCGGGAGGCCACCACCTACGTGGCGCTGGCGGAATCCGTCAGCGGCCCGATCCCCCGCCGGGTGGACCCGGCCTGGCCGTGGGGCGACGCGCTCGGGGTTCTCGACGACCTGGCGCCGGACGTCCGGCTGATCAACCTGGAGACCAGCATCACCCGCAGCGGCGACTTCGCGCCGGGCAAAGAAGTGCACTACCGGATGAACCCCGCCAACATCGCCTGCCTGACCGTGGCCCGGCCGGATGTGTGCGCGCTGGCGAACAACCACGTGCTCGATTTCGGTCAGAACGGCCTGGCGGAGACCCTCGACACGCTGGCCGGAGCCGGGCTGCGGACGGCGGGGGCGGGCCGGGACGCGGCCGCGGCGCGGCGGGTAGCGGCGGTCGGCCTGGCGGGCGGCGGGCACGTGAGCGTCGTCTCCTGCGGGACGGGCTCGTCCGGGATCCCGCCCCGGTGGGCGGCCGGCGTCTCGCGGCCCGGCGTCGACCTGCTTCCGGGCCTGTCCAGGCAGGTGGCCGACGAGATCTCCGGCCGGGTACGGGCGCACCGGCAGCCCGGCGACATCGCGGTGATCTCCCTGCACTGGGGATCGAACTGGGGATATGACGTCGGCCGGGAGCAGGTCGCCTTCGCCCACCGGCTGATCGAGGGCGGGGTGGACCTGGTCCACGGGCATTCGTCACATCACCCGCGCCCGGTCGAGGTGTACCGCGGCAAGCTCATCCTGTACGGCTGCGGCGACTTCATCGACGACTACGAGGGCATCGCCGGTCACGAGAAGTACCGGGATGACCTGCGGCCGCTGTACCTCGCCTCGCTCCAGCGCGGCAGCGGCGAGCTCGCCGAGCTGCGGATGGTGCCGATGCAGGCACACAAGCTGCGGCTCCGGTTTGCCGGCGGGCACGACCGGCGGTGGCTGGCCGCGACGATCAGCCGCGTCAGCGGCCCCTTCGGAACGCAGGTGGAACTGGCGCCCGACGGTGTGCTCGTGCTTCGCGGGTATGGACAGTAGGAGTAGGGCCGGGATAGATGATGCAGTGGACGCCCAACCAGGACCCCGGAGTATCAGGAGCTCAAAACATGACGCCAGACGCCCCCCAGCCAGCCGGAACGCTGCATGTAACCGACAGCAGGACCGGCCGCAGTTACGACCTGCCGATCACCGACGGTGCCATCCGGGCCCTCGACCTGCGCCAGATCAAGGTTTCCGGTGACGACTTCGGCCTGCTCTCCTACGACCCGGCGTTCATGAACACGGCCAGCTGCCGCA
>DAITAE010000148.1:0-9039 GCA_036824445.1 Streptosporangiaceae bacterium
GCGTGGGTGTGGCAGGAGGCGTGGGCGTGGGGGGAGATGTGGGTGTTGAGGTTGCCGTGGGGGCGGGGGTGGACGACTGGCTGGCCGACGGTGAGGGGCCGACGGTGGGGATCACCGACGTCATCGACGCCGCCCCCGGGAAGATAGAGACGATGCGCGGCCCGGCCGAGGCTGGAGCGTTGGCGGGAGCCGTGGAGGCCGCCGCCCCTGACCTGCCCGACGGCGTCGCGGACTGCGCGGCGGACGGCCCCGGGGGCACCGATCCGGCCGGACGCGGGCCGGGCGGCGTGAACCCGTACGAGGCAGACAGAATCCCGGCGATCACAACCACGGCCGCGACCCCGGCGGTGGCGGCCAGGGCTGGCGTTTTCGGCCGGTAGGGCGTACGTGGGGGATCGAGCGGCCTGGGGAAGCCGGAGCGGCCGAACGGCCCGGCGCGGTTGATTACCTCGGCCCGGTAGGACGCAGCGACGGGGCTGAAGTCGCCGACGAGCTTTAAGAGCTGATCGCGCAGGCCGGCTGGAGGCGGGGCTGCCGACGCCACCGGGAGCAGGCCGAGCAGCACCGTGCTGTCGAGGCCACGACGTGTCCCCAGCGACCTTTCGAACTCGGACCGGGTTCGCGACGCCAGGGCGTGCGCCTGGTTCGGGCTGACCCCGAGCACGTCAGCGAGGTCCCGGCCAGTTAAGCCGTGGCGCAGGTTCAGTTCGATGATCTCCCGGTCACCGAGGCTGAGCCCGGCGAGCGCCCCGCCCGCCTGCGCGCGCAGCTCTGCCCGTTCGGCCTCCGCGGCCACGTCCGCTGGCTTGCCGGTCATCTCGCCCGGCTCGCCGCGGGCCGCGCCGGCCTCCGCGTTCAGGTCCGCCTTCGGGGTGCCCGGGCTCACGCCAGCCGTCTCGCCGACCCCGTCGAGCGGGGCAGACGACGCGCGAGTCCGGAGGCGGCGGTGGCATTCGTTGCGGGCCACGGCATAGAGCCAGGGGCGCAGCCGGGCGGGATCGCGGAGCCCGCCCAGCCCGTCGGCCGCCACGATGAACGTGTCCTGGACCGCGGCGGCGGCGTCGGCCGGCTCAGCAAGCAGGCTGTGGCAATAGCCGTACAGGGACGCCGCATACCGGTCGTAGGCCGCGGCCAGCCCGGCCTCCTGACCGGCCAGGATCGCCTCCACCATCTGTGCGTCCTGCATGCGCCCACGGTAAGTCAGCGGCACCGAATGTGGAAACGAGAATTCGGCGCAAATTGCTCTGGCGGCATGGGCGCTCTGCGGCCCGCGCGTGGCTTTCGCGGCACGGGCTGTGCTGCGGGCCCGCGCGCCGGCCGGCACTGCGGGCCTGTGGGCCGGGCCGCACTGCGGGTGTGCGCTGCCGGTCAGCCGAGCAGCCCGGAGGCTCTGACGGTGATCGTCAGCCCACCGGGATTCACGATCAGCGTCTTGGACGCCGACAGCAGGTTCACCATCGTCACGTGGACGGTGGTACTCGCCCCCGCCGACAGCGAGCGGACGTTCAGGCTGATGGTCAGGTCGAGCGGGTCCGGGTTCTGGACCTGGATCCCGGAGACGGGCCCGCCTTGCGCGGTCAGCGTGAACGAACCGGTCACGCCCAGCCGCAGGGTCACGGTCGTGGTTGACGAGACCAGGGTGCCCGCCCCCTGGCCCGGCGACGATGGCGCGGGCGGCGCCGGCGACTGGCTGACCGGCGGCGGTGACTGACCGGGCGCCGGCCCGGACGCCGAGACGGCTACCGGCGCGCTTGCCGCCACGCCACGGCCAAGGGGGAGGGTGCGATGCCCGGGCGGGGCGCCGGCACCGGCGGAATGCCTGGGACCGGGCGTCCCTGCTGGGGCTGACGGCGTCAAGCCGGGCGCGCTGGACGGCCCGATGGCCACCGGCCCGGGCGGATGCGGGGCGTGCGGCTTTCCATGCGTGGCATACAGGATCCCGGCAGCGATCACCGCCACGGCCGCGGCCCCCGCTCCCACGGTCGCGGCGTGCACCACCGGTCCGTGGCCCACACGCGGCGGATCGAGCGGACTGGGGAACCCGGATTGGCCGAACGGCCCGGCGCGGTGGATCACGTTCGCCCGGTAGACGGAGGGGCCGGGGCTGAAGTCGCTGATCAGGCCGAGGAGCTGGTCGCGCAGGCTGGTCGGCAGCAGGGCTACCGGGAGCATGCCGAGCAGCATCGTCGGGCTGAGCTCGCGGTGCTTGCGCGCCCGGCATTGCGGACAGCGCTCGATGTGGCGGTTGATCCGCTTGCGAAGCAGGACGTTCAGCTGCCCGTCCCAGCCTGCCAGGATCGCGGCCAGATCGGCACAGGACTCCCGCCCGGTGCGGGCGACCAGCAGCGCCCCGAGTGACGTCTCGAACTGCGACCGTGCCCGCGACGCCAGCGCATGCGCCTGGTTCGGGCGCACGCCGAGCGCGTCGGCGAGGTCCCGGCCGGCCAGGTCCTGGCGCAGGTTCAGCTCGATGATCTCCCGGTCCCCCGGGTTGAGCCCGGCCAGCGCCGAGCTCACCAATGCGCGCAGTTCGGCCTTCTCGGCCTCCGCGCTCAGGTCGATCGTGTCGTCGGTCAGCTCGGCCGCCTCATCGAGCGAGACGGACGACGCGCGGGCGCGCAGGCGGCGGCGACATTCGTTGCGGGCCACGGCATAGAGCCAGGGCCGGAGCCTGCTGGGATCGCGGAGCCCGCCCAGCCGGCCGGCCGCGACGATGAACGTGTCCTGGACCACGTCGGCGGCATCGGCCGGCTCGCCAAGCAGGCTGCGGCAATAGCCGTACAGGCCCGGCGAATACTGGTCATAGGCCGCAGCCATCCCGGCCTCACGGCCGGCCAGGATCGCCTCCACCATCTCTGCGTCCTGCATCCGCCCACCGTAAGGCCTTTGCAGGCCAGCACGTGGAGGATTTCGCCCTAAGGGGCCCCCCATCGCGCCTCCATCCAGGCCGTCGTCGCGAGCGCTCGCGGGTGACGGCCGTCATCGCGGTGATATCCCTAGGAGGCCGCCGCGGGCCTGGCGCCAACAACTTCTGCAGCGATTCGGGTTCCGCCGGCCGGTGGGCCGGACCCGATGAAGTTGCCCTCCGCCCGGTATCGGGCAGGCGGTGGCCCGGCGCCCGCCATGCTTCCGGCCGCCCGCTGGACGAGCCCGCCACGAGCGCCAGGGTCAACTGCCTCGGGGACAGGGCGCTATCGGCAGAGCGTCTTCCCCGCGAGGTCGTGGACCGGCATTCTGGGCTCGTGGCTTTCAGGGAGCGGGCTACGGTAGGGGCGCGCCGGCAGCCGATCGTCGGCGAGGTGCTCGCCGCCCTGGCCACGCCGGAGGGCAGGGCCGACCCCTATCCCCTCTACGAACGGCTGCGGGCGATCGGGCCGGCCGCGACCGCGCCGGACGGGACGATGGTCGTTACCGGTTACCGGGAATGCTCGATGCTGCTGCGCGACCACCGGCTGCACAAGGCGCCGGAGCGGCGGCTGGCCGACGCCGGCTATCCGCGATGGCAGGACCGGCCGGCCCTGCGGCTGATGTTCGGCAGCATCATGATGCTCAACCCGCCTGCTCACACCCGGCTGCGCCGCCTGGTCTCCGCTTGCTTCACCGCGCGGCGGGTGGCGGCCCTCCGCCCGGCCGTGGAGCGGATCGTGGCCGACGGCTGCGATCAGATCGCCGGGGACAGCGATTTCGTCACCGGGTTCGCAATCCCGCTGCCGGTCGGCGTCATCGGGGAACTGCTCGGCATCCCGGCCGCGGACCGGCCGATGTTCGCCGAGCTGGCACGGGACTGGAGCGCGGTGCTGGAAGAGCTCAGCCCGCAGGCGATGGACCGGGCCGACGCCGCCGCCGTGGTCATCGCCGACTACATGGCCGACCTGGCCGAACGCCGACGCGAGCATCCCGCCGACGACCTCATCTCGGCGATGGCCGCCGCGGACGCGGCGGACAGGCTAACCGGCGACGAACTGGTGACGATGGCGGCGCTGCTGCTCAAAGCAGGTTCCGAGACCACGACCGGGCTGCTGTCCAACGGCCTGGTCGCGCTGCTCGCCCATCCTGACCAGGCCGCCCGGCTGCGGGCCGAGCCGCTCCTCGCGATCCCGGCGGTCGAGGAACTGCTGCGCTACGACTCGCCGGTGCAGATCCTGTCGGGCCGCAGCGCGCCCGACGACCTCACCGTCGCCGGGCTTGACCTGTCCGATGATCAGCGGGTGCTCGCCTTGCTCGGCGCGGCCAACCGGGATGCCGCCGTCTTCTCCGAACCGGACCGGCTCATCCTTGACCGGGCGCAGCAGGCGCCGCTGTCCTTCGGCGGCGGAATCCACTACTGCCTGGGCGCGCCCCTCGCCCGGCTGGAGGCACAGGTCGCCTTTCCCGCCCTGCTGACCCGGTTCCCCCGGCTGGCGCTGGCCGGCGAACCGGTCCGCCGCGAAACGCTCGCCCTGCGCGCCCACACCAGGCTGCCGGTCACCGCCCGCTGACCGCCCGCCGCCGAATGCCGGCGGCCGGGATGTCGCCCACCACGGCAGAGCCGGGTCAGGAACCTATCCCACCCCCGACGCCACCAGCGGCCCGGCGGCGGCCGGCACGGCAGCGCCCGCCGGCGCGGCGGCGGCCAGGTCGCCCAGGAGGGCGAGCGCGGCCGGGCCGGTCAGCATGCCGTCGGGAAGGCTGAGCGCGGGCACCACGCCCCCCGAGTCTGATAGCCACTCGCGCCGCCACTGCCCGATCCGCCGGTGCCCGCCGCCGGTCAGGGGCCCACCCGCCGGGCTGATCGTGCAGCCGGACAGGCGCGGGAGCGTGCTGGGTGCGGCGTGGTGGTGGATCCGGGCCGGCAGGTCCGGTACGGCGAGGGACTCGCCGGGCGGCCCGGCCGGGTACATCTGGGCACGGACCAGCTGCCGCACCTCGGACGGGCCGCTGAGGTGCCGGAGGCGTACCCAGATCTCGGAGAACAGGCTCCGCCGCAGTTCATCCTGCACGCCGTCGGTGACCGCCTCGGCGTAGGCGGCGACCGCGGCTCCGGTGTTGCTGACCAGTGCCGGAACAGCGCCCGGTGCCTGCTCGTCCGGCCCGGCCAGGGCGGCGACCTCAGCGAGTTCGCGCTGCCAGCGCGCCGGGTCGGAACCGCTCCGGGTGCCGGTGAGCGCCAGCCTCCGGTCGTGTTCGACCGCACGCCATTCCAGCTCGGCCCGGCCCGCCCGGACCAGCGCATCCGCGCGCTGGCTTGCCAGGTAGGAGTAGGGACAGTTGAAGTCGCCGTAAACGATCAGGTGCATCCGGGGCCTCCGGGAGGGGATGCCGACAGCTGAACCACGCATGTGGCTGGAGCTGTCGCGTGCGGGCCGGGAGCCGTGTGGCCGACGTTCTCCCGGTGCTCCCCAATGGGCCGGAACCCGGCCCTCATCATAGATGGCCCGCGATCAAGGGCCCCGCGAAACGAAAGAAGAGGCCGGCGCGAGACCTGCCCGGGGTATCCCCCCTTCACTCGTGGCGGCGACGCCCGCGCCTGCGGCTGGGTGGGCCCATGCTGGCCGCCCTACCGGGCGTGCACCACGGCACCGCCCACGATCGTGTAGTCGACCTGCGCGAGCGCGATCTCCCCGGCGGGCAGGCCGAACAGGTTCCGGTCCAGCACGACGAGATCGGCCTGCTTGCCCACCTCGATCGAGCCTGTCTCGAGCTCGGCGTGGTTGACGTACGCGGAACCGATGGTGAAGGCCGCGATCGCGGTGGCGAGGTCGATCCGCTCGGCCGGCAGGAAAGGCTCGTCCGTCCCGGCGCCCCCGTAGGGGTAGCCCGGCGGGATCGTCCGGTTCACCGCGGTATGGATCTCCCACAGCGGATTCGGGCTCGATACCGGCCAGTCGCTGCCGAAGCACAGCTGTGCGCCGGAGCGCGACAGGCTGCCGAACGGGTACTGCCAGGCGGCCCGCTCCCGGCCGAGGAAAGGCAGCGTGAGCTCGGTCATCTGGGGTTCGTTGCACGCCCAGAGCGGCTGGCAGTTGGCGATCACCGAAAGTTCCCGGAACCGGGGCAGGTCGTCGGGGTGGACAACCTGCAGATGCGAAATGTGGTGCCGCCCCTGGCTGGGCCCGTTGGCGCCGCGGGCGGCCTGCACCGCGTCGAGCGCCTCCCGGACCGCGCGGTCCCCGATGGCATGGAAATGCACCTGGAAGCCCCGGCCGTCGATGGCCGTGACCGCCGCCTTCAGCTCCTGTGGGTCGAAGAAGCTGGCTCCGGCGCGGGACGTCTCGCGGCCGTGGGCGTCGAGGTAAGGGGTCAGCATGGATGCCGTGAAGTTCTCGCAGACCCCGTCCTGCATGATCTTCACGCTGGTCGCGCGGAAGCGCCCGCCTCCGGGCCCGGTGGCCCGCTCGGCCCGGTCCCGGCGCTCCGCGAGCCCGTCGAGCTGCCCGATCCCGGTCTCACGCTGCCACCAGAGCGCGCCGACCACCCGGGCCGTGAGCAGCCCGCGCCGCTCGGTCTCAAGGTAGGCGTCGAAGCAGTCGGGGATCACCGCGTAGTCGCCGACGATCGCCTCCTGCCAGCCGGTGATGCCCTGCGCGTGCAGGTAGCGCTGGCCTTCGCAGATTCCGGCGACCTGCTCGTCCAGGTCCGGGCCCGGGATGGCCCGTTCCATCAGGTTCATGGCGCCCTCTTGTAGGACCCCCGACGGCTCGCCCTGCTCGTTCCGCTCGATCCGCCCGTCGGCCGGGTCCAGGGTGTGCGCGTCGACCCCGGCGAGAGCGAGCGCCTGCGAGTTCACCCAGGCCGCATGGTGGTCGCGGTTGGCCAGGAACACCGGGCGGTCGGGGACAGCCCGGTCGAGATCCTCCTTGCTGGGCACCCCGCCGGGGAACACGTCCATCGACCAGCCGCCGCCGGTGATCCAGGCAGCGGCCGGGTGGCGCCGCGCATAGCGACGCACCGCCGCCAGGTAGTCATCGAGGCTGTGTGCCCCGGACAGGTCGCAGCGGATGCGCTCCAGCCCGGCACCCGAGGCGTGGACGTGAGAGTCGGTGAATCCGGGAAGCAGCATCCGGCCCACCAGGTCCATGACCTCGGTGCGGGGCCCGATGAGCGCGGACACCTCCGCGTCCGTGCCCACCGCGATGATCCGCCCGTCCGCCACGGCGACGGCCTGCGCCCAGGACCGCGCGGCGTCGACCAGGTAGGCGTGCCCTCCCGTGAGCACCAGATCCGCCGGATTCCGGCCGCCCATCATGTCCTCATCCGCCGGACTCCGGCCGCCCATCATGTCCTCCTCAGCCTCCTGCCTTCCATCACACGGCCCTCCATCATCGCCCCCGCGGGGCGGCCGGGTCTCACGGCTACGAACCGGCCCCCAGCAGCACCAGTCCAGCCAGGATGAGGACCACGCCGACGGCCTGCCAGCGCGCGATTCGCTCGTGCAGGAGCACCAGCCCGCCGAGCAGCGGGATGATCGGGAAGGCGCTGGAGGACGCGGCGGTGATCGAGATGAGCCCGACCTGATCGCCCCGGGCGAAGAAGGCCACCCCCGCCGCGTCGACGAGCCCGACGCCGACCGCCCAGGCGATACCCAGGCCCCGCTGGCTCACCCCAGACCGGCGCAGCGGCGTCGCCAGCAGCGCCAGCAGCACCGCCATCGCGCCAACCCGGGCCACCACCACCGGGACCAGCCAGCCGAGTTCCCGCGTGTACCGCCCGAGCAGGAAGCCGCCCACTCCGTAACACAGCGCCGCGGCCAGCCCGAACGCAACGCCGGTCGCCCGGGCCGTCTGCTCGGCGCCGGGACTTGCCCGGCTGGAGGCCAGCACGACGCCCGCCACCGTGAGCGCCACGCCAGTGGCCGCTGCCGCCGTCATGCGCTCCCCGAGCACGAGCACCGAAAGGATCACGGTGACGCCCGCGTAGCTGGCGGAGATCGCGCTGACCAGGCCGACATGGCCGGACTCCAGCCCGCGGTAGAGGGCGAGGTACCCGCCCAGGCCGATCACCCCGGCCAGCATCAGCAGCCAGACGACCGGGCCCGTGCCCCGCAGCGAGAACGGGCCGAGCAGGAACAGCACGACATACCCGGTCAGGGCGGCCGCCTCGCCGATAACGACGGTGCGGAACGCGCCGATGCGCCGCGCGGCCAGCGCGGCCCCGAAACCGGCGACCCCCCAGCTCAGGGCGGCCAGGAGACCGTAGGCCATGCGGTCGCGGCTAGTCGCCGAGTTCGGCGCGGCGGCGGGTCACGTAGTCATCGAGCTCGGCGCGAATCGTATCGTCGAGCGGCGGCGGCGAGTACTCGTCGAGCGTCTTGGCGTAGATTTCCCCGGCACGGGCGGCCGTGTCCTTGCCACCCTGCTTCAGCCAGCGCTCGTAGTTGGCGGTCGATGACAGCAGCGGCCGGTAGAAGCATTCCCGGAACCGCTCCATGGTGTGCTGGGCGCCAAGGAAGTGGCCGCCGTGGCCGACCTCCTCGTGCGCGCCGAACGCGAGCGAGGCCTCGTCGATCTCCAGCGGCGTGAACTGGACCCGCAGCATGCGCAGCAGCTCCACGTCGATGATGAACTTCTCGTAGCAGCTCACGAGGCCGCCCTCCAGCCAGCCGGCCGCGTGCATGACGAAGTTGGTGCCCGCCAGGAACGTGGGCAGCAGCGTCATCAGCGCCTCGTACGCGGACTGCGCGTCCGCGGTCTGGCTGGAGTTCAGCCCGCCGCCGGTGCGGAACGGCAGCCCGTAGTAGCGCGCCAGCTGGCCGGTGCACAGCAGCCCGATAGCCGACTCCGGGGTGCCGAAGCTCGGCGACCCGGACTGCATGTCGATGTTGGACAGGAACGAGCCGAAGATGACCGGGCAGCCCGGCCGGATGAGCTGGGCCAGGGCAATACCGGACAGCGCCTCGGCGAGCTGCTGCGTCAGCGCGGCCGGGATGGTGACCGGCGACATGGCGCCCATCAGCAGGAACGGGGTGAGGACGACCGGCTGGTTCGCCGCGCAGTACTCGAACTGGGCGTCCAGCATCCGGTCGTCCCAGCGCAGCGGCGAGTTGCAGTTGATCAGCGAGAT
>DAITAE010000676.1:0-2446 GCA_036824445.1 Streptosporangiaceae bacterium
AGGCATGCGCCGCTTCGGCGTGCAGGCACGGGACGATGAGCAGCGGCGCCCGCCGCAGCGGCTCCCCGCGCCGGGTGCGGCGGGCGATCTGCTCGGGCGTGAACCCGTCCCCGCGCAGGTCTGTCACCCAGGCTGCGAGCATGTCATCCAGCAGCGCGATCCTGGCCCGCTCCGACTCCAGAACGGCGAACCGCCACGGGGTGGAGTGGTGGGGCGCGGGCGCCGTGATCGCGGCGGCGATCGCCCGGCGGACCGCGGCGGAATCCACCGGTGCGCTGGTGAACTCGCGCACCGTCCGGCGGGCGGCGAGCACGTCGGACGAGCCGAAGCGGAACATGTCCTCGTCCGGGGGCCGGATCAGCGCCTGGCCGCCCGGGCCGTCCGCGTCGGTGACCAGGTCCGCCAGGCCCCGCACGATCGCCACCGGGATGCCGCTGGTCTTGGCTTTGACCAGGTCGGTGGCCGCCGCGATCTCGTCGGCCACCGCGGCCACGGTCACTGCCAGCGGTGTGCCGAACGTATCCGGCCGGCCCCGGTAGTCGCGCAGCGGCAGCACGCCCGCCGCGCCGATGGCGGCGTCGGTCTGCCCGTTGCGCCAGGGCCGTCCCAGCGTGTCGGTGATGATGACCCCGACCCTCGCGCCGAGCCGGTCACGCAGCGCCTTGCGCAGCCTGCGGGCCGAGCCATCGGGGTCTTCCGGGAGCAGCGCGACCGTCCCCGGCGGGGTGTTGGAGTTATCCACGCCAGCGGCGGCGAGCACCAGGCCGTGCCTGGTCTCCACGATGCGGGTGGCACCGCGGCGCGCCACCACCCGGATCGTCTCCGCGTCGATCGCCCGTTCGCGGTCGGACTCGATCACCCGGCCTTCCGCCTTGCTCACGATCTTGGATGTGACCACGACGATGTCGCCGTCGGCCAGACCCGGCGCCGCGTCGGCGATCAGCCCGGCCAAGTCGGTCCCGGCCTCGACCTCGGGGAACCCCTCCACCCCGGTGACGGTGAGGCCGGTGGTGACGCTGGCCGGCTCGGTGCTTGCGTTCATGCGTTCAGCTCCTGGGCCAGATCAAGCGCGGCACGGGCGATCGCCGTGGCGGCGGGCAGGTCGGTCATGTAGAGCGGGATTGCCCGGACCGCGATGCCGGCCAGTTCGGGCGCGTCCACCGCCGCCTTGTCGCGCTCGTCCACCAGCCAGCCGTCGAGCAGGGCCGCTCCGTAGTGGGCGCCGACGCCGACCGCGGACGCGTCGGCGCCAACGGCGGCCAGGCACTTGTCGGCCATGCCACGCACCGGTGCGCCGCCGATGATCGGCGAAACCCCCACCACGGTCTTCACCTGGACCGCCTCGGCGATGCCGGGCACGGCCAGGATGGTGCCGATGCTCACGATGGGATTCGACGGAGGGAACAGGACCAGGTCGGCCTGGTCGATGGCCTCCAGCACGCCCGGCGCGGGGGCCGCGTCGTCCGCGCCGGCGAAGACGAACCCGTCGGCGGGTACCGCGGCGTGCAGGCGCACCCACCACTCCTGGAAGTGGACGGTGCGCCCACCCTCGTCACGCAGGATCACCTGAGTCTCGACCCGGTCATCGGACATCGGGAGCAGCCTGACGCCGGGCTGCCAGCGGCGGCAGAGCACCCCGGTGGCGGCGGAGAGGGGGAGGCCGTCGCCGAGCATGCTGGTCCGGTGCAGGTGAGTGGCGATGTCCCGGTCGCCCAGGCCGAACCAGTCCGGTCCGGCGCCGTAGGCCGACAGTTCCGCCAGCACGGTGTAGGTGTCACCGTCGCGTCCCCAGCCCTGCTCCTCGTCGATGCCGCCGCCCAGCGTGTACATCACGGTGTCGAGGTCCGGCGAGACGTGCAGGCCGAACAGGCTGATGTCATCGCCGGTGTTGCCCACGACCGTCACCTCGGCGTCCGGGGCAGCGGATCTCAGCCCGCGCAGGAAGCGGGCGGCGCCGACTCCGCCGGCGAGCACTGTGATGCGCATGCCGGCCAGTCTCGCAACTCGCGGCCCGGCGGCACCCGCCGGGCCGGCCAAGCTGGCCCTGTGATCCCAGCATTGACCGGACTTACCCGTCATCGGGGATCAATCCGCCGGCCATTATCACGTACCCCGCTTGACGTAGCGCAAGACACGCGGGTGTAATTTCACTTGTGTAGTTTGCGCGCTGGCCCCGGGGCACGGCGCGTGCCCGAGGGGTCGTTGCGAGGTAGGAGGTGCGCCGTGGCGGAGGTCGTCCCGCTCGGCATCTTTGGTATCGGCGAGGACGATGCCGGGGGCTTGGACTGGCAGGACCGTGCGCTGTGCGCGCAGACCGATCCGGAGGCGTTCTTCCCGGAGAAGGGCGGCTCGACCAGGGAAGCCAAGAAAGTATGCCGCGGCTGTGAGGTGCGGGCCGAGTGCCTGGAGTACGCGCTGGAGCACGACGAGCGGTTCGGCATCTGGG
>DAITAE010000149.1:0-9023 GCA_036824445.1 Streptosporangiaceae bacterium
TGGGTCCAAGCGCTGACGAGGCCCGGGCCCGAGCGCTGATTAGGGCGGCGCCAGGTGCTGATGAGGCCAGCGCCAGGCAATAGTGAGGCCGGCGCCAGGCACGGATGAGGCCTGCGCCAGGCGCTGAGAAGGATACCCCGCCAGGGTATAGTGCGAGTCCGGGATGGACCCGGGGCCGTGACCACCCGGCGGCCCCCGCGCTGGCGGGAAGGGGCTGACCATGGCCGTGCTCGCTGCCATCGGCCATGCGCTGGCGGTCGCCGGCTCGATGACCTGGCAGATCACCTGGTCTCTCATCCTCGGCTTCACGTTGTCGGCCATCGTGCAGGCCGTGGTCCGCCGGCAGACGATCACCAGGATGCTCGGCGACGACCGGCCGGCCGCCCTGGCCAAGGCCACCGGCCTGGGTGCCGCGTCCTCCTCCTGCTCCTACGCGGCGGTCGCTCTCGCGCGCTCCCTGTTCCGCAAGGGCGCGAGCTTCACCTCCGCGATGGTGTTCGAGATCGCCAGCACCAACCTGGTCATCGAGATGGGCATCATCCTCGCGCTGCTGATCTCCTGGCAGTTCACCCTGGCGGAGTTCGTCGGCGGCCCGATAATGATCGTGCTGGTGGCAGTGGCGTTCCGTGTCTTCGTGCGCCAGCGCCTGATCGAGGCCGCGCGGCGGCAGGCGGACAAGGGCCTGGCCGGATCCATGGAGGGGCACGCCGCCATGGACATGAGCATCGCCGCCGGCGGGAGCTTCTGGCGGCGGCTCGGCAGCCGCCGGGGGTACACGTCGGTCAGCCACATCTTCGTGATGGAGTGGGCCGCCGTCATTCGCGACGTGGTCATCGGCCTGCTGATCGCCGGGGCGGTGGCCGCCTGGGTGCCCAACAGCTTCTGGCAGCACCTGTTCCTCACCGACGAGCCGCTGGCGGCCAAGCTGTGGGGCCCGCTGATCGGCCCGGTGATCTCGGTGCTCAGCTTCGTCTGCTCGATCGGCAATGTGCCGCTGGCGGCCGTGCTGTGGAACGGGGGGATCAGCTTCGGCGGGGTCGTGTCGTTCATCTTCGCCGACCTGATCATCATCCCGATCCTGCTCATCTACCGGAAGTACTACGGCACGAAGATGGCGCTGACGATCCTCGGGATCTTCTATGCCGCCATGGTCATCGCCGGCTACATCGTCGAGTTCGCGTTCGGCGCGCTTGGCCTGGTCCCGGCCACCCGGGATGCGAACGTCGGCGAGACCGGCCTGCAGTGGAACTACACGACCTACCTCAACATCGTCTTCCTGCTGCTCGCAGCGGCACTGCTGGTGCGCTTCTTCCGCTCGGGCGGCGCCCCGATGCTCAGGATGATGGGCGGCGGTCCCGGCGAGCCCGGCCGTCACGCCCACGGCCCCGATGACCGCGGCCCTCAGGGCCGGGAGGGTCATGACCGGCGCCGTCATGAGCACGGCGGGTCGGCTCTGCCAGCCGGTGGCCGGTGAACAATATGCGTGGCGTCCGGTCCTCGGAGGTCTGCTCGGTGATCGCCTCCGCGTGGAAGCCGGCGGCCGCCAGCAGCCCGAGCCAGACCGCGCGGCGGAACAGCCCGGTGCGGTGCGTTTCGTGCACGACGCGCACCGAGCCGTCCGCGTCGCGGAGCAGGAATGCGTACTCGGACCGGATCCACGTGTCGCCGGGATCGGGGTCCCAGGTCCATTCCAGGTAGCGCGCTCCGCGCCCGTCCTGGCCGTCACTGCCGCCGTGGTCGGTCACCGGCTGGAAGGTCTCCGCGGTGTGGTCGGGAACGAACAGGGCGATGCCGCCGGGACGGCAGTGCACAAAGGCGGTCTCGATCACCTGCCGCAGGTCTGCCTCGGTCGTCATGTAGTCCACGGCGTCGTGCACGAAGACCGCGTCGAAGGTGCGGCCGAGCCGGATCGTGCGCATGTCCCCCTGGTGGTGTGCGGACTCCGGGTTGAGCCGGCGCGACACCGCGAGCATGTCCTCCGACAGGTCTACGAGGGTCAGGCTGAAGTGCCTCTTGAGGTGCACCGCGTTATGACCGCCGCCGCTGCCCAGTTCCAGGACCTCGTGCACGTCGATCGCGGCCGAGTTCAGGATCGTGGCCGCTGCCGCCGCCTCCTCGGTGTACTCCTGCGGGGCGGAGATAAGCGGCCACCAGGAAGCCAGGTCCGCGTACAGGCGGTACCCGGCGGGGTTCGCTGTCACGGGCATCATCTTCCTGCATCAGCTCCGGGCACTGGATCCGTGGTGTCCCCCGAGTGGCCGGGAGCGTGTCGTGGAGCCGGGAGCGTGTCGGGAAGCCGGGAGCGCGTCGGGGAGAATGCCGGGATGGAGTTCGCGCCTGACCCGCCCCACGGCCGCGTGTTCACCACTGACCGGGTGGTGCGGAGCACCGATGTGACCCCGTCCGGCCGGCTCCGGTTCGATGCGCTCGCCCGCTATCTGCAAGACGCGGCGGAGGACGACCTCGCGGACGCCGGCTGGGATGAGCCGTATGGCTGGCTGCTGCGCCGCTGCGAGGTGGCCGTCCGCGACTATCCGGGCTTCGGCCAGCGGGTCGGGCTGAGGACGTTCTGCTCGGCGACCGGACCCCGATGGGCCGAACGCACGACCACCCTGGCCGGCCCGGACGGGGACCTGATGCAGGCCAGGGCGGTCTGGGTGGCCGTCACGCGCACTGAGGGCCGCCCCTGCCCGCTGGGGGCGGCGTTCCACCGCCTGTACGGGCCGTCGGCCGGAGGGCGCCATGTGTCGGCACGCCTGTCACATCCCGCGCCGCCGCAGGACGGAGGCGGCCAGCCCTGGCCGCTGCGCGCCACGGACATCGACCCGGCGGGCCACGTGAACAACTCCATCCACTGGGCTGCGGTCGAGGACGTCCTCGCCGGGCGCGCCGGCCCGCCAGCGACCGCTGAACTGGAATACCACCGTGCCGTCCTGCCCGGCCAGCAGCCCCGGGTGGTCACCAGTGACGCGCACGATCAGGTCGGCGTCTGGCTGCTGGACGGCGAACACCGGCTGGCGTCGGCGCGGCTCACCCTCGGCCGGTAAGATCACGCCTCGTCAAGATCGGCCTGCCGCCCCGGCTGGCCGCGCGGCCCACGGCCTGTTGCCAGCGGCTGCCGCCGACGGCACCAGCCACGGGCTGGTTCTCACCGAGGGGATGACATGCTGAAGGGCTTCAAGAACTTCCTCATGCAGGGTGAACTGGTCGTCATCGCCGTCGGCCTGGTGGTGGCCCTTGCGTTCAGCACCCTGATCAAGGCCTTTACGGACAGCATCATCACGCCGCTGGTCAACGCGATCGCCGGCGGGGGAGCGGCCGGGAAGGGAATCGGCTGGACCCTTAACGGGCAGCGCATCGACCTCGGCGCGTTTATCGGCGCGGTCATCTACTTCATCATCCTCATGGCCGTCATCTACTTCCTCATCGTGGTCCCGTACCGCGCCTACATGCAGCGGCGGGGCAGGGCCGTCTTCGGCGACCCGCCGCCCACCAAGACGTGCCCCAACTGCCAGTCGACCGACATCCCCGTGGCCGCGACCAAGTGCAAGTACTGCGCCAGCGAGCTGCCCGTGGCCGCCTGAATCGGCCGCCTCGGGCGCCGGCGACCGGGGCTGCGGAAGCCTGCCTGCGTGGCGGGCCTGCTGGCGCCGGGCTGCCAGACTGCTGTCATGCGCTTCGATACCAAGATCGCGATCGCGGTCCGGGAAGACCTTGCCACGTGGCAGAAGCTCAACGTCACGGCGTTCCTGGCCAGCGCGGTGGCCGGCGGGCGTCCCGAGGTGATCGGAGAGCGGTACCAGGACGGCTCAGGCAACTTCTACCTGCCGATGTTCCGCCAGCCGGTGCTCGTCTACGGCGCTGGCGCCGAGGCGCTCGGCAGCGCGCATGGCCGGGCGCTGGACCGAGGGCTTGACGTTGCCGTGTACATCGAGGAGATGTTCAAGACCGGCCACGATCTCGCCAACCGGGCGGCCGTCCGGGCGGTCGCCGCCGAGGCACTGCCGCTGGTGGGGCTTGCGGTCTACGGCCCGAAGAACGCGGTGGACAAGATCTTCAAGGGCTTTCCGCTGCACTCCTGATTCACGCGGCGGCACAACGGATGGGCCCCAGCTGATGCCCGTGGGGGAGACTCCTGGCCCGGCCGGCCCTGACGCTGGGCGGCGATGGCAGCCACGCTGGGCCGCGATGGCAGCGACGGTTTGCCACAATGGCAGCCACGGTGGGTCATAATGGCAGCCACGGTGGGCTGCGATGACGGCCACGCTGGGCCGGCGCGGGATGGACGACAGCAGCACCGGACGGGCGCGGATCATTGACGGCCATCCGGATCGGGGCTACTGTCCCGCCTGCCGACAATCTCGTTGGGGGCAGCGATGCTGAGCTTCGGCGTCACGTTCATGGCCGACCCGCCGGTGTCGGAGGTAGTCCGCCGGACGGTACTCGCCGAGCAGAACGGGTTCAGCCACGCCTGGCTGTGGGACAGCCACGTCCTGTGGCAGGAGGTCTACCCGATCTTCACCCTGATGGCGGCCGGCACGGACCAGATCCACATCGGGCCGTGCGTCACCAACCCGGTAACCAGGGACCCGACGGTAACGGCGGCCGCGATGGCCACCCTGAACGAGATCTCGGGTGGCCGGATGGAGATGGCGATCGGGCGCGGCGACTCGGCGCAGCGGGTGCTCGGCCGCAAGCCGGTGCCGGTCGCCGAGATGGAGCGCGCCTGCGTCCTGATCCGTGACCTCGCCGAGGGCCGCGAAGTGGATCTCGATGGCACCCCGGTCAGGCTGAAGTGGTCCGAGGGTCACCGGCTGCCGGTCTGGGTCGCGGCCTACGGGCCGCTGGCGCTGCGCTGCGCCGGCCGGGTAGCGGACGGGGTGGTCCTCCAGCTCGCGGACCCGTTCATCATCGAGTGGGCGCTGCGCTACATCAGGGAGGGCGCGCAGCAGGCAGGCAGGGACGCCGGCGAGATCAAGCTGATGGCCGCCGCGCCCGCTTACATCTCCGCTGACCTCGCGCACGCCAGGGACCAGACACGCTGGTTCCCGGCGCTGGTGTCCAACCACGTGGTTGACCTGGTCAAGCGCTATCACGACGCCGAGCTGCCCGCCGAGCTGACCGACTACATCGCCGCCCGTGAGCGGTACGACTACTCCCATCACGGCCGGGCGGGCTCGGAGAACGCCGAGTTCGTGACCGACGATGTGGTCGACAGGTTCTGCGTGCTTGGCACGCCGGAACAGGTGCGGGCGAAGCTCGGTCAGCTCGTGGATCTCGGCATCAGCCAGTTCAACATCTACTCGATGGTCGACGACCCGGCGGGGCTGATCCGCGGCTTCGGCGCCGAGATCATCCCGGCATTCCGGTAAGGCACCGACCCGGCGGAGCACGCCGGCGGAACCCCGGCTGGCGGAACCCCGGCCGGCAGGCGCAGGCTAGGAGAGGCAAGCTGACAGGAGGCATACCCATGCGTAAGGTCCGCGCTGCGCTGATCCAGGCACAGGCCAACATGTCCAAACAGGACGCGGTGGACAAGCACATCAAGATGATCGCCGACGCCGCGGGCCAAGGCGCTCAGGTCGTCGGTCTCCAGGAGATCTTCCACGGGCCTTACTTCTGCGCCGAGCAGGACCCCAAGTGGTATGGCACCGCGGAGCCGGAAGACGGGCCCACGGTCACTAGGATGCGCGAGGTCGCACGTGAGCACGGCATCGTGCTCGTCGTGCCGTGGTACGAGGAGGAACAGCCGGGTGTCTACTACAACACCGCCTGTGTGATCGAGCGGGACGGTACGGTCCTGGGCAAATACCGCAAGACCCACATCCCGCACGTCGGGCCGTGCTTCTGGGAGAAGTTCTACTTCAAGCCCGGCAACCTCGGCTATCCGGTGTTCGACACCTCGGTCGGCAGGGTGGGCCTGATCATCTGCTACGACCGGCACTTTCCGGAGGTCGCGCGCGAGCTCGGCATCAAGGGCGCGGAGATCGTCTTCAACCCATCCGCCACCGTGGAGTCGCTGTCCCGGTACCTGTGGGAGCTCGAGCAGCCCGCGCACGCGGTGGCCAACGGCTTCTGGATGGCGGCGAGCAACCGGGTGGGCGTCGAGGCGCCGCTCAACCCGGCCAAATTCTACGGCTCGTCCTACTTCTGCAGCCCCCGCGGCAAGATCATCGCTCAGGCCTCGGACAGCGAGGACGAGGTGCTCGTCGCCGACCTCGACCTGGACGAGATCCGCGAGGTGCGCAACACCTGGCAGTTTTTCCGTGACCGGCGCCCGGAGACCTACGGCGAGCTGGTGGCACAGCTGCCATGACCACGCTGATCAGGAACGGCACGGTCGTCACCGCGACCGACATGACTCATGCGGACGTGCTCATCGACGGGGAGCGGATCAAGGCGATCGGCACCGGGTTCGGCGACGCTGACACGGTCATCGACGCGGCGGGCCGCTACGTGATGCCGGGCGGCATCGACGTGCACACCCACATGGAGCTGCCGTTCGGCGGGACGTTCGCCTCCGATGACTTCGCCACCGGCACGGCCGCGGCCGCCTGGGGCGGCACCACGACCATCATCGACTTCGCCGTCCAGGACTACGGCCAGAGCCTCTCCGCGGGGCTGGACCGCTGGCTGGAGAAGGCGAGCCCGAAGTCGCACATCGACTTCGGCCTGCACCTCATCGTGCGCGAGATCAGCGATCAGGTCCTGCGCGAGATGGACGCAATGATCGACCGCGGGGTGCCCTCGTTCAAGCTGTTCATGGCCTACCCGGGCGTGTTCATGCTGGACGACGCATCGATCTTCCGCGCGATGAGCCGCACGGCCGACAACGGCGGCCTGATCATGATGCACGCCGAGAACGGCGGGGCCATCGACGTGCTGGTCAAGCGCTACCTGGCCGAGGGCAAGACCGCCCCGGTCAACCACGGGCTCACCAGGCCCTCGTCGATGGAGGGTGAGGCGACGCACCGGGCCATCGCGCTTGCCGAGCTGGCCGGGGTCCCCGTCTACATCGTGCACCTCAGCTCCCGGGATGCGCTGAACGCGGTCAGGGAGGGGCGCAGCCGCGGGGTGCACGCCTACGCCGAGACCTGCCCGCAGTACCTGTACCTGTCGCTCGATGACCTCGCCCGCCCCGGGTTCGAGGGCGCCAAGTTCGTCTGCTCACCGCCGCTGCGCCCTGCCGACCACCAGGCAGAGCTGTGGCGCGGTCTGGAGACCGATGACCTGCAGGTGGTCTCGACCGACCACTGCCCGTTCGACTACAAGGACCAGAAGATCCTCGGCAAGGACGACTTCTCCGCGATACCCAACGGGCTGCCCGGGGTCGAGGACCGCTACACGCTGCTCTGGGACGGGGGAGTCGCCGCAGGCCACATCAGCCCGATGCGTTTCGTCGAGCTGATCGCGACCGCGCCCGCCAGGATGTTCGGGCTGCATCCGCGCAAAGGCACGCTCGCGCCCGGGGCCGACGCGGACATCGTGATCTTCAATCCGGAGGCACGGCGGATCCTGTCCGCCGCGTCGCATCACATGCGGGTCGACTACAGCTGCTATGAGGGCCGCGCGGTCCGCGGCGTGCCGGAGGTGGTGATGCAGCGCGGCAACGTGCTGGTCGCCGACGGGCAGTTCCACGGCAAACCCGGCGCGGGCAGGTTCCTGGAGCGCAGCAGGTTCGGCCCCGGCCAGAGGTCCGGGTAGCGCCAGCTTGGTCCATGATGACAAGCCCGGCCCTTCTGGATCTGCTGCGCCGCCCCCTCGTCGTGGCGCCGATGGCCGGTGGGCCCTCGACCAGCGAACTGGTGATCGCAGCCGCGGGAGCAGGGGCCGTCGGCTTCCTGGCCGCTGGTTACCGGACCCCCGCGGCCATGGTTGCGGATATCGCCGCCGTGCGGGCGGGCACGGCCGAGCCGTTCGGAGTGAACGTGTTCGTGCCCGGGACGCCGTCGGCCGACACCGCGGCGATCTCGGCGTATCTCGGCTCGCTGCGCTCCAGCGCCGCCACCGTCGGCGCCTCGCTCGGGGAGGCAACCTGGGATGACGACGGCTTCGAGGAGAAGCTTGCCTGCCTGCTGGCGGACCCGCCGCCGATCGTCAGCTTCACCTTTGGCTGCCCGCCAGCGGAGGTGATCGCCGCTTTCAGGCGCGCCGGCACCGTGGTTGCCGTGACGGTGACCAGCCCCGGCGAAGCCGCGGTCGCGGCGACTGCGGGCGTGGACGCGCTCTGCGTCCAGGGCTATGAGGCCGGTGCCCACCGGGGCACGTTCGCCAACGACGGCAGCGCCGGCGGGGACGAGGGCGTCCTCACCCTGATCGGCGAGGTCGCCGCGGCCACCGGCCTTCCCCAGATAGCAGCGGGCGGGATCATGGGCCCCCGCCAGGTGGACGCGGTGCTCGCCGCGGGCGCTGTGGCGGCGCAGTGCGGGACCGCGTTCCTGCGCTGCCCGGAGAGCGGTGCGCACCCCGTGCACAAGGCCGCGCTTGCCAGCCCTCGCTACACCACGACCGCGCTGACTCGTGCCTTCAGCGGGCGATGGGCACGCGGGCTGATCAACCAGTTCGTACTCCGCCACGCGGATGCGCCAGCCGCCTACCCGGAGATCAACAACGCCACCCGGCCCCTGCGCGCCGCGGCCGCCGCCAGAGGCGACCCGGAACAGATGAGCCTGTGGGCCGGCCAGGGCTACCGGGCGGCCACCGACCGCCCGGCCGGCGAGATCGTCGAGCGCCTCTGCCCCAGCCGCGCCCGGTGAGATCATCGACTGGCTCTGCCCGCCGGGCCCGGTGAGATCGTCGACCGGCCCTGCCCCCCGCGCCCGGTGAGATCGTCGAGCGGTTCCGTCCCGCCGCGCCCCGTGGCCGGCTCCCGTGCGTCCCGCTAGGGCGCGTGCGCCCTGTGATCAAGCTCCCTGGCTTTGTGATCACTAGGACTGCACGCTTAGACCTCGACTTAGGGGCCGCCCCGCGCAAGATAGGGCAACTGCCCGATGCGGCCGTGGGGGCCTTATCGCGAACCTTGA
>DAITAE010000150.1:0-7159 GCA_036824445.1 Streptosporangiaceae bacterium
CGCGCTCACCCGCCCGGCAGAACGGATCCACCTGGCCGGCGACTACCTCGGTACCTTCTACACCGAGACGGCAATCCAGACCGGCTGCGCAGCTGCCGGCACCATCCTGCGGGCGCTCGGCTGAGCGGCCAGTTCACGCCGCCTAGTGGCTTTGGCGCTCACAGCGAGTTGACGCGGGTGGGTGCTGCTGCGGCGCCGGTGAGCGCCGGTCGGGTGGCGCTGAAGGCGCTGACCGGGAACCGGCTGGAACCGTCGAGGGCGAGCTCGGTGATGATCCGGCCGATCAGCGCGGCGAACTTGCCTGCGTGTCCCGCGCCCGCGCACACCAGTACGCGCTGCGACCCGGGCACGTAGTCGATGATGAAGTCCCGGTCGGGTGGGAAGTCATAGCAGCAGGTGCGGGTGTAGAGCTCTGGCCCCACCGCTTGGGGCAGGTAGCGTTCCAGGAAGGCACGCATCCGGCGCACCCGTGCCTCGTCTCGGGCGAACGTCCGGGTCTGCGGGGTGACCACCGGCCCGGCGCCGTCGATGCCGATCTTGGTCGCGACCTCGCCGTAGACCGGGAAGCCGTAATACAGGCCGTCGTCGGCGAGGTAGCCGTAGATGCCGAACCGGTCCGGGGTGAATTCCGCGACCTTCGGTGTGGCGAAATAGGTGACCTGCTCTTCGGTGAGTGTGATCGGCAAATGGGCGCCCAGCATGGCCAGCAGCAGCGGATTCCAGGCGCCGCCGGCCAGCACCACCCGCCCGGCCGAATAGTCCTGCCCCGCCGCGGTGACCGTCACGCCGCCGGCCGACTCGGCGATCGCGGTGACCTCGGCATTGGCCAGGATCGTGGCGCCGCGGTCGCGGGCCAGCGCGATGTGCGCGGCCGTGGCCCGGCGGATGTCGAGGATGCCCGATTCGGGGTCGTGCAGGGCGATGTGCTCGCTGCCGAGCCGCCACTGCGGCCAGCGGCGCATCACCTCGGTTCCGGTGAGCTGCTCGAACGGCAGGTTCGCCGCGTCCATCGCGGCGGCGGCGGCGGCCACATACGCCGCGCCGGCGCTGCCGTCCTCGGCGACGATCAGCCCGCCCGTGCGGTACACGAGCTGCAGCCCGGTGCCCCGCTCGGCGACGTTCCAGCTCTGGTAGGCGGCCGGGGTCAGCGCCGTGTACTCGGGCCGGCTGTAGGCGTGCCGGATCACCCGGGAATGATCCTCCGACGCCCCGCGGGAATGCCCGTGCTGGTACTGCTCGAGGGCCAGCACGCCACCGCCCAGCCTGCGGCCGAGCCAGTAGGTGGTCGCGGCGCCAACGGCCCCGCAGCCGATCACGATCGCCCGGTACTGCTGTGCCATTCGCGCTCCCCGCAATCAGCCAAACGGATGGAGTGCCTCCGGGTCGCCGCCCGGCGGGCGTCCATCGGCGGTGATGCCCATCAGGGCGCGATACCACGCGTAGAACTGAGAGATCACCAAAGCCTCGCTGGGCACCAGCACGCCGCCGCGGCGGTAGGCGCGCGAGCTCATGTTCGGCTGGCACCACTGCGCGGCGGCGAAGTCCTGCTCATTGACCTTCGCGAACAGGGCGACCGCGTCGCTGACGTCGTACCGGCCTTCGGCCAACGTGTCCGCCGGGAACAGCCACTCGCACACCGCGTGCGTCCGGTCGGGGGCGACCGGCTCGAACCTGTGCACGATCACGTGGTCGCTGACCAATGACAGGAAACAGTTCGGGCGCAGCACCATGCCGTAGAACAGCCCGTCATCGGCGGGCAGCAGGCCGGGCAGCCGGGGCAGCACGGTCTGCCCGGTCAGCGAGAACGACGCCCGGCCGTCGGCGATCGGGTAGCCGCCGGTGTCGTAGCCGCCGGTTCCCATGGCCGGGGAATTGAACTGCGGAATCGCCTGGACCAGCTCGGGGTGGATGTGGTTGCAGTGGTAGCACTCCTGGAAGTTCTCGTAGATCAGCTTCCAGTTCGCCGCCACGTCGTACTCGGCCCGGCCGCCGACCGTCAGCTCGCCGATCCGGTACCGCTCCAGCTTGGCGTAGCTGCCCAGCCGGGACTCGATCTGCGGCCGCACATGGTCTTCCAGCGGGCCGGGGTCACCCTCCAGGCACACCCAGATCAGGCCCTCCCATACCTGCGCCCGCACCGGGTGCAGGCCGTAGCCCCGCTTGTCGATATCGGCCATCGCCCGCCAGTTCGGCGCGGTGATCAGCGCACCGTCCAGGCCGTAGATCCAGTTGTGGTACGGGCAGTGGATCGCGTTGCCGGCGTCCCCGGCATCCGTTAGGCACAGCTGCGAGCCGCGGTGCCGGCAAACGTTGAGGAAGCCCCGGATCACCTGGTCCTTGCCGCGGACCAGCAGCACGGTCTCGCGCCCGGCCTGGCGCCGGATGAACCGGCCAGGGGCGGCGATCTCGTCGGCCCGGCCCACGTAATACCACTGCCGCTCAAAAATCTGCTCGCACTCGGCGGCCAGCACACCCGGATCGGTGTAATACCGGCCCTCGAGCGTCGGCGCGAGCGTGGTCTGTGTGTCGACAGACACCAGCTGCCTCCGTCCTGGCGATAAGGCCCCTCTCCAAACTGCCACGGGCGGTGCGCAGCGCGGCTACGACAGCTGACGCATGTTGGCCGGGCTGACTTCGACAAATGTAGGAACCTACCCGCATCACCCGCAGGGCCGCCGGGAATGACAACGAGTGTGTTCGAGGAGCATCTGCAGTACATCGCCGAGCGGCTGGCCAGGGACCTCCACCGGTCGGTGATCATCGACGATGCCGCGCTGCGTCCGCTGGCCACCACCCCGCAGACCGGGCGGCTGGACCATAGCCGGGTGGAGGCGGTCCTGCAGCGTGCCTCCAGTGCCCGGCTGCGCCGCAGGTTGACCGAGCTTGGGGTGTTCTCCGCCCGCGAGCCGGTGTCCATCCCCGGCGACCCGCAGCAGGCCACCCTGCCCCGCCTCTGCCTGCCGCTGCGGGCCGATGATCAGCTGCTCGGGTTCTTGTGGCTCATCGACGAGCCCGCACTGACCACCGAGCAGACCGGGCAGGCCCAGGCCGCCGCGGAGCAGGCGGCTCACCTGCTGGCGCAGCGCGAAATCCAGGCCGACGGCCAGTTCGCCGTGCTGAGCGACCTGGCAGACGGATTGCTGCAAATGCAGGAGCTGGTCCGCGAAGAGGCCGCGGCCATGCTGGCCGGGCAGGCGGCGCTGACCGGCCCGCCGCCCTACGCGCTGGCCGTGATCCGGCCCGCGGCCGAGCGCCCGGCGCGCGCGCCAGACCCGAGCCGGGCGGCTGGAAACCTGCGGCGGGCAGCCGGAAACCTTCGCCGACGGGCGGCGCCGGGCACGCTGGTACTGGCCAGCCCCGGCGAGGGCGAACTGGTCGCGATCACGACCACGGGCGCACTGGCCGAGGTCCGCCGGGCGGTCCGGGCGCTGCCCGGGTCACTTCTGGCCGTGGGCACCTGCGGCGGCACCGCGGCGCTGGCCGACGTGCACGCCAGCCTGGGTAACGCCCAGTACGCAGCGCATGTGGCGGCGCGCGTCCCGCAGTTCAGGCGGGCCGCCGACTGGGCGAGCCTCGGCGTGTACGCGGCCTTCCAGCACCTCTACTACGACCCTTCGGCGCCCGAGCGGATCTGCCCCGGCGTCAGCGCGCTGCTGGACCAGCGAGCCCAAACGTACCGGCAGACCGTACGGTGCTACCTCGAGTGCGCGGCCCAGGCCCAGCAGGCCGCCGCGCAGCTGCACATCCACCGGACAACGCTGTACTGGCGCCTGGCACGTGCGGCCGAAATGGTGCCGCTGGACCTGCGCCGAGGCGAAGACCGCCTGAAACTGCACGTGGCCCTCGCCCTCGCCGAGCTCACCCACCCGGCACCAGGTTCTTGAGTGGCAGACGAGCGCCGACGGCAGCAGCGGGCGAACGAACGCCCCGCCGCCCAGCGGAACAGATAGCCGCTAAGGAGCGGTGAGCCCGCGCTGGGTCACCGGTTCCGTTGCCTGAGCCTGCGGTTCTTGATCCGGTTGCCGCAGGTGGCCATGTCGCACCAGGCGCCGACTCCGCTGTGGGAGCGGTCATAGAAGGCCCACCGGCAGTCCGGGTTGCCGCAGGCCTTGAGCCGCCGCCAGGTGCCATCGCGTTGCGCGTCGCGGATGACCAGCAGCAGGGTGAGCAGGCCCGCGCCGGGCCTGTCGGCGTGCTGGGGGCCGAGGCTGATCAGGCCTTCCGGGCTGACCTGCAGTGCGGGCGGGGAGGCCAGCGCCACGGCCTGCAAAGGCTGCAGCTCGCTCGGCCCGGGCCGGGGCCCGCCGCTGTTGGCCACCAGCATTGCCCGGATGGCCTCGCGCACGCCGCGGGCGAGGTGCAGCTCGGCCGGGTCCGGCGCGCGCTCAGCGCTCCATAGGCCGGCCCGGGTCATCCAGTCGCGGGCGGCTGCGGGATCGAGCAGCAGGTCGGAGCCGCGGTCGCCGTCCCAGGTGTTGACGAACGACTGCACGAGCAGCAGGGGCATCGGGGCCGGCTTGATCTCCTCGTTCGGCACCCAAGGCGGCGCGGTCATGACCAGCAGTGTACCACGGCGTGACCGTCTAAATGGTTTGACTGGTCTTGTAGTGACTTCTAAAATGAGTTTACTGGTCACCAACGAGGAGCAAGTGCCGCTGGCTCGCAGGCGGCCTGGCCGATCGGAGGTGCAAGTCATGGTGATTCTCCTCGGGCTCGCCGCCGCCTTGCTGTATGGCAGCGGTGACTTTCTCGCCGGCATGGCGGCCCGCAGGACGCACGTGCTGACGGTGCTCATGCTGGCCGAGACCGCCGGGGTGATCGTCGCGCTCGCGGCAACGGTGATGTCGCCGGGCCCGGCCCACCTGGCCGGCCTGGCCTGGGGGGTCAGCGCCGGCCTGGTCGGCGGGCTGGGCCTGATCATCTTCTACATCGGCCTGGCCACCGGGCCGATGAGCGTCGTCGCGCCGGTATCCGGGCTGGTATCCACGGTGCTGCCGGTCGGCGTGGCGCTGGCCGAGGGCGAGCGGCCCGGAGTAGGCGTCTACGCTGGCGCGCTGCTCTGCCTGGTCGCGGTCGTGCTGGCCAGCTCGGTTGGCGATACTGGTGCCGCGCGGCGGCCGAGCCGACCGGGACCGGGCCGGGCCGTTGGCTACGGCATAGCATCGGGCGCCTCGTTTGGCCTGTTCTTCCTCCTCATCCGCAACGCCGGGCAGTCCGGGGAGCTGTGGCCCGTGGCGGCCGGGCGGATCGGCGAACTGGCGGTCGTCTTGGCCGCCGCGGCCCTGGCGCGGCGCAGCGTGCGGCCGCGCCACGAGAGCGGCTGGCTCCTGCTGACGGCGGCCGGCGCAGGCGTGATCGATGTCGTCGCGAACATCTGCTACGTAGCGGCCACCAGAACCGGCATGTTCGGCCTTGCGGTCGTCCTGGCCTCGCTCTACCCCGGGGTCACCGTGCTGCTGGCCAGGGTGGTACTCGGCGAACGGCTCCGCTGGGTACAGCGGGCCGGCCTCGGCCTCGCCGCGATCGGCATCCTTCTTGTCGCCGCATGAACCCTGGCCAGCGACCTTTCTCCCCGCAGCCACCAAGACCTGGCTTCCGCAACCCGGACTTAGTGCTAGACGGCGGCCGGGTGAAGGATCGCTATGGCCTTCCTGCGGATGGCTGGCAGTTGATCGACGATCGGCGTCCCGGGGCAGTTCGGGTGATTGCCCCACGCCACGCCGCCCAGGCCGTGCCAGGACAGGCCCGAGCCGGAGATCCTTCTGTTCAGCCACATGGAGATGGCCTGGTGGTGCCTGTGCGCCCAGGCGTAGATCTTCGCCACCGCCGAAACCTGAGCGGCCGTCAGGGTCTGGCCTGAAAAGCCCGCGCACTCGACGCCTATGGCGTAACTGTTGGCATTCACCGCGTGCCAGGCCCGGTTGGCCGTATCGACCCACTGGTAGATGGTGCCGGTTTTGCCGACGCCGAAGTGCGCCGAAGCCTGAGCGTCCGGGTTGCGGAACCAGCTGTCGGTCCCCGCCAGCGTGCCCTGCATGATGTGCACGATCAAGATCCTGGGGGCAATCCCGCCCCGGTTGTAGTTAATGCTGATCGGGCGCCACTGGGCGCCGCTGTAGCGTGCCATCCTGAGGTCTCCTTTCATCCGGAGCATCGTTGGGACAGGGCCGTGGCCACGACCACAAGACAGGGCGGCAGGGCGCCTGCTGGCGGGATCACCTGCCGGTTATCCCGCCCGGACGCCGCTGACGGCGAACCGTTCGGTGGGGGCGACATGGCCACCGGTGTGCACGACGATGGTGATGACCTGGCCAGAGTTCGCGTGGAACGGCACAGTGAGTGACCATGGGTTCGCCCGGCCGCCAGCGGGCTGGCAGCAGAACGTACCCAGCGGCTGGCCTGCTCCCAGAGTGTGGGCCTCGGCGCGCAGGTACTCATCTACCCCAGCGACCGTCGCTGCGATCTTCACCGGCGAGGCAACGGTGGCGCCGTAGGCGGGTGTGTCGAGGGTGAGGGTGGTGTCATCGGTGCCGACCACCTCCCATGGCGCGCTGTTGCCGCTGCCGTACCTCACAAGCTGGACGATCGCGGCCGAGCTAACCTGGCCGTCAGGCAAAGAGAGCCCGACAGCCACGCGAGCACTGCCCTGGCTGACGCTATAGTCCGCCACCTTGTTGATCTCGCTGAAGCCGAGGTACCCCTGACTGAACGCCACTGCGGTGAGCTCAGGGCTCAGGTGCCATGACTCGTGCCCGCCGGAGGCGTGCGCCCGCTGCCAGGCCTGGGCATGCGCGAGATTGGCGAATGGGAAAAGCGGCTGAAACGGCTGGTTCTGTGTCGTCAGGACGTGGCCGGCACCAGAAGCAGCCGCTCCGGGAACCGCTGCAGTGGACGCGGCACTTCGCTGCACACCGAACGCCCCCGCGGCCAGGCCCGCCGCGCCGGCCAGGAACTGCCGCCGCCTGAGCGAAAAAGAACTCCCCATTGATCCCCCCGAACATCGGAGCCGAAGCCCGCGAAGCGCAACGCCGTAACCCGGCAGTCAGGCCTGGCTCCTCATGAGCCAGCCTCCGGTCCCCCAATTGCCGGAGCGCCACCCCGTCACCATCCCAGTTTCCACGAACCCGGGCGGGATGCCCAGAGGCCAGATATCACTTAC
>DAITAE010000150.1:7259-9013 GCA_036824445.1 Streptosporangiaceae bacterium
GAGTTCACGAATCAGGTCGGCGTGCCCGTTGTGACGGGCGTACTCCTCGACCATATGGACGTAGATCCACCTGAGGGAGCAGGTTTCACCGCTTCGGGTGACGCCGGTGTCGTTCAGACTCCGGGCGGCGGCTGCCTTCCTGCTCGCCTCGCACTCCGCCTGCCATGCCGCCAGGTCGGTTTCCCACACGGCGCCATCGAGGGGCACCATTTCGCTGTCTTCTATGGCGGGGTCGAACCAGATGTACGGCGCACCGGGCTCCCGCTGGAGGACCCGCCTGAACCAGGAGCGCTCGACCTCCGCCATGTGGCGGACAAGGCCGTGAAGGGAGAGCTTGGAGGATGCGACCGGGCGCGCCTTCCGCGCATGATCGTCAAGGCCTTCGCACTTGAGCAGCAGCGTCATCCGGTGGAACTCCAGCCACGCCTCAAGCATCGCTCGCTCATCCAGGCCGTCTTTGGGCGGCTCGGCGCGCCTCAGGTCCTCAAGGTCTTTCACCATGAGGCGGAGCCTATTGGCTCGCCCAGTTCCGCTTAACACCGGCTGCGCCGCCTCTGGACCCGGCCGCCGCGAGCTGAGGTGTGGTGCCGAGAGGATGGCGCCGGTCATTAGGCTCGGCACGTGGTGACAGAGACCGACCTTGCGCTGGATGACGGGCGCATACTGCACGTTTACGACACCGGCACCGGTGATCGCCCCGCCGGGCTCGCCGTCTTCTGGCATCACGGCACGCCGAACACGGGCGCGCCACCGGCGCCGCTGTTCGCCGCCGCGGCCGAGCGCGGCATCCGCTGGATCTCGCATGACCGGCCCGGATATGGCGGATCAACCCCTCAACCGGGCCGGGACATCGCATCGGCCGCTGCCGACGTCGCCAGCGTCGCCGATGCGCTGGGCATTGACCGGTTCGCGGTCATGGGTCATTCCGGCGGCGGCCCGCACGCGCTGGCGTGCGCCGCGGTGCTGCCCGGGCGGGTCGTGGCCGCGGTCTGCGTGTCAGGGCTGGCCCCATTCGGCGCCCCCGGCCTGGACTGGTTCGCGGGCATGACCCCCTCCGGCGCGGCGGAGCTGCGCGCCGCTGCCGCCGGGCGCGCGGCGCTCGAGGCCCACTTCGCATCCGCCGAGTTCGACCCGGACATGTTCACCCCGGCCGATCACGCCGCGCTCTCCGGCGCCTGGTCGTGGATAGAAACCGTGGTCGACCAGGCACTGGAAAGCGACCAGGGCGGGATGGTAGACGACGACCTGGCCTATGTCGCCCCGTGGGGCTGTGACCCTGGGCAGGTGAGCACGCCCATCCTGCTTGTGCACGGTGGCCAGGACCGGATCGTGCCCAGCTCGCACAGCCGGTGGCTCGCGGACCGCTGCCGTTTGGCGGAATTGTGGCTGCGCCCGGGCGAGGGGCACGTCTCGGTCCTCAGCGCCAGCGTGGCGGCCCTGGACTGGCTCCGCCAGCGCACCAGTCAGGGCTCAGGCGCCGGGCCGTCGAGCGGATGAAGTGAAGCATCGCGAAAGCGACGATGTGTGAGCCGGGCGAGCGCCGGAACCGACGAGGCTGAGTGAGGGGGCTTGCCCGGCGGCGCCTGGTGATGGCTGCCGTGGCTTGGCCGGGCCTTCTACGCTGTGCCCGTGGAGACTCTCACGTTTCTTTTCACCGACATTGAGAGCTCGACGGCGTTGCTGCGGCGGCTGGGGGATGGCGGCTACGCGCAGGTGCTTGCCGACCATCACTCGCTGATCCGGTCGGGTCTGGC
>DAITAE010000677.1:0-2440 GCA_036824445.1 Streptosporangiaceae bacterium
TACAGCACCGAGCTCTTCTTGAACAGCGGGGTCTCCGGCGTGTTCAGGTATTTCGGCCCGTCATCCTCGGCGGCGAGCTTGCGCGCCCCGAACGCGATCACGTCGCCGGTCAGGTCTCTCACCGGCCACATCAGCCGGCCCCGGAACCGGTCCACCGGGCCGCGCCTGCCCTGGCTGGCGAGCCCCCCGGCCATCAGCTCGGCATCGGTGAACCCCCGGCCGCGCAGGTGGCGGGTGAGGGCCTCCCATTCGGCGGGAGCGTACCCGATGCCGAACCGCTCGGCGTCGGCCAGCTCGAACCCCCGCTCGGTCAAGAACTCGCGCGCTGGACGGGCGGTGAGCGTGTGCAACCGTTCTGCATAAAAATCGGCTGCCGCCTTGTGGGCCGCCAGCAGCCTGCGGCGCTGGCTTTGCTCCTGGCCCGGGACGTGGCCGCCCTGCTCGTACCGGAGCTCGATGCCGGCCCGGGCCGCGAGCCGCTCGACCGCCTCGGGGAACGCGAGGTTGTCGATCTTCTCCACGAACTTGATCACGTCCCCGCCGTCCGCGCAGGAGAAGCAGTACCACAGGCCGCGGGCCGGGGTGACGTTGAAGGACGGCGTCTTCTCGTCGTGGAACGGGCACAGGCCCTTGAGCGAGCCGCCGCCCGCGTTGCGAAGCTGGAGGTACTCGCCGACGACCTCGTCGATCGGTGAGCGCTCACGGACGACCGCTATGTCCTCGTCGCGGATCCGCCCTGCCACTCGCGCCCTCCGCAGCCTGAGCCAGTCCTCCCCGTCGCGGCGAGTCTAGTCCGCACCACCCCCAGTCCTGGGCGGTTCGGCGCGGGCGATTGATACCGTCGCGCCGTGCGGGATCTGCTGGTGCTCTGGGACGTCGACTACACGCTGCTCAACGCGGGCGGCGTCGGCCGGGTGGCCTACATTTCGGTGTTCCGTGACCTGTTCGGCCGCGACCCGCAAGGGCTGGCATCGATGGCCGGGCGCACCGAACGGGCGATCATCGGCGAGACTCTGACCATGGCCGGGATCAGCGACCCGGCCCGGCACGTGGACGAGTTCGTGGCCGAGCTGACCCGCCGGGCGCCGGAGCTGCGGGCCATGTTCGCGGCGCGGGGCCACGCGCTGCCCGGGGCATCGGAGGCGCTGGCCGCCGTGGCGGCGCTGGGGCCCGGCGTGGTGCAGTCGGTGCTGACCGGCAACGTGCCCGCCATCGCCGAGGCGAAGCTTGCGGCGTTCCGGCTCGACGGCTACCTCGACCTCGATGTCGGAGCCTACGGCGACCACCACGAGGTCCGGGCGGAGCTGGTCCACCTGGCCCGCCGGCGTGCCCGCGCGGCGTACGGGCGGGACTTCGGCGGGACGGCGACGGTGCTGGTGGGCGACACCCCGCTTGATGTGGCCGCCGCTCTCGCCACCGGGGCGCGTGCGGTCGGCGTCGCCACCGGTGGCTCAACCGCCGCCGAGCTTGCCGCCGCGGGCGCCGACGCGGTCCTGCCCGACCTGGCCGACACCTGCGCCGTCGTGACCGCCATCGCGGGCGCTCCCTAACCCCTTTCCATGATCGCGGGCCGGGTGACATTGTGGCCGACGGCGGCGGCATCCGGCCGGTCCCGTCCCCAGCCCAGCGGCACCCGGCCCGGCCGTCCACAGAGCGGGTCGGTCTCTTCCGGTACCAGCCAGCTGCGTCCAGGGTCGACGAGTGACCGCGAACCGGTACGGCGACTGGCGTGACCTGCTCGATCTCCAGCACGGCGTGATCGCCCGTTGGCAGGTTGTGCAGCCCGGCTGTCCGGCGCGGTCGATCGACGGCCAGCTCCGCGACGGCCGCTGGCAAACGCTCTACCGGGGCGTGTATGCGGCGTTTACCGGCCCACCACCGCGGATAGCAGTGCTGTGGGGCGCAGTGCTGCGGGCCGGTCCGGGAGCGGTACTGAGCCACCACACTGCTGCCGAGTTGGACAAGCTCGCCGACCAACCAGCTGGGGTTGTTCACGTGACGATCACCAGCGCCCGCAGGGTGAGCATCGGCCAGGAACGGGGCGGCCGCGTGCCCCGCATCGTCATCCACCACTCGGCGCGGGTCGAGCAGGCCTGCCATCCGTCGCGCACCCCACCGCGGACCCGGATCGAAGAAACAACGCTCGATCTCACGCAGACGGCGCTGCGCGCCGATGAAGCAGTGTCGTGGGTCTTGCAGGCGTGCTCGCGCCGGCTCACCACGCCCGACCTGCTGCGGTCAGTCATGGCGGCCAGGCCGCAGCTCCGGTGGCGTGCCGAGCTGACCGTGGCCACGGCCGATGCCGCCGCAGGCATTCATTCAGCCTTGGAAGCCCGGTACGTGAGAGGTGTTGAGCGACCCCATGGACTGCCACGCGCCACGCGCCAGGCAGTCAGCAAGGCGGGTGCGCGTACCCGGTACCTGGACAACCTCTATCCGG
>DAITAE010000151.1:0-8950 GCA_036824445.1 Streptosporangiaceae bacterium
CCAGAACATCATCCCGGCGGCCTAGCCGAGGCGGACGTAGGCCCGGACGCGGGCAGGGGCGGCTTCGACCTGATTCTCCAGGCCGAGAGCGGGCTGATGAGCGTGACCGGGACGGAGGAGTCGGGGCCGGTGAAGGTCGGGGCGCCGGTGCTCGACGTCGGCGCCGGGCTGAGCTGTGCGCTGGGGATGCTTGCCGCCTGCATCGAGCGGCAGCGGACCGGGACCGGCCGGCTGGTCTCGTCCTCACTGCTCGAGTTCGCCCTGGCTACCCTCGGCACCGTCGCCGCGAGCGTCATGATCTCGGGTGAGGTCCCCGGCCTGCTCGGGACCCACTCGCCCACCTTCGCGCCCTACGGCGGTTTCCGGACGGCTGACGGGTGGCTCGTGCTCGCCGGGGCGGGGTCGGAGGAGATGTGGGCGCGCGCGTGCCGCGCGCTCGGCCTGCGGCCCTTGCTGGACGACGAGCGGTTCGCCGACAACGCCCGCCGCGTGGCGCACCGGGATCAGCTCACCGCCGAGATCGAAGCGGTTCTCACGACACGGCCGACCGCGTACTGGCTGGCCAGCCTGGCGGAGGCCGGCGTCCCGGCCGCCGAGGTCGCGGACCTGGCGCAGGCGCTTGACAGCCCGCAGGCCAAGGCGCTTGGCGCTGTCCAGGAACTCGGCCACCCGGCTGCCTACCGCGTGGTCGGCCCGCCGCTGCGCGTCGACCGGGCGGCGCTCGGCTACCCCGCTCCGGCTCCCCGGCTGGGTTCGGATACCAGGGCGGTGCTGGGCGAAACGGGCCTGTCCCAAGCCGATATCGACGGCCTGGCGCGCGACGGCGTGGTGGTGGCGCCATGACCGAACCGGCATCCGGCGTGGTGCTGCAGGGAGTGGACCCCCCGGGCGAGTTCTGCGACAGGGTCGCCGAAATCGAGAGCCTTGGCTTCGGCTACCTCTGGCTCACCGACTCCTCGCTGCACGCCCGGAACTGCTACTCGTACCTGACCCTGGCCGCGGCCCGCAGCTCCCGGCTCCGGCTCGGGACCGCCGTCACCAACCCGGTCACCCGTCATCCCGCGATCACTGCTGCCGCGGCCGCCACGGTTGACGAGATATCGGGCGGACGGCTGATCCTCGGCATCGGGGCGGGAGACCGGCCCCTGCTGGCGCTCGGCTTCCAGCCCAGCCCGCTGGCGACCCTGGAGGCGGCGATCACCGGGATCCGGCGGCTGTGGCAGGGGGAGGAGCTGGACCTCGAGGCGCCGGGCTTCACCATGAACGGAGCCCACCTAAGGTTCCCGGCGCGGGCCGGGATAGAAGTGTTCGTCTCGGCGAGCGGGCCGAAAACCCTCGAGCTCGCGGGGCGGGTCGCCGATGGCGCGATCCTGCTGGTGGGCCTGTTCCCGGAGGCGCTGGGCTGGGCCGTGTCCCGTGTGGAGCAGGGCGCGCAGGCGGCGGGCCGGCCGCGCCCGCACATCGCGGTCTTCGCCTATGGGGCGATCGACGAGGACGAGCGCGCCGCGCTGGAGGCCGCCCGGTCGATCGCGGCCTGGTTCCCGCAGACCGCTCCCCGCATCTGCGACCTGGCGGGCCTGCCGCGCGATCTGGCCGGCCGCGTCCGGGCCGGCTACCAGGGCGGTGAGTTCCAGGAGGCGGCGGCCGCCGCGCGCCTGCTCCCGGACGAGTTCGTGCGGAAGGTCGCGCTCGCGGGCAACCGCCAGCACGCGGCGGAACGGATCGGCGCCGCCCTCGCCGCGGGGGCCGACTCGGTGCACGTCTTCCCGCTGGGGGCCGAGCGGATGAAGACGGTCAGGGCGTTCGCCGAGGTCTGGCGCGCCCGGGTGGGCCAGGAGGGTGTGGAGGGGAGCCGTGGGCGAACCGGGTAGGGCGTGGCGGGTCATCCGCCTGCACCATGTGGCCTTCGCGCATCGGGGGGACGACACCCCCCGTGTCCTCACCGGCCTGCTTGGCCTGCCCTGTGTACATGAAGAGGATGCCGCGGGCTTCACCGAGCGTATGATTCCGGCCGGGGAGGCGTACCTGCAGTTGCTGGAGGCAACCGGCCCAGGGATCATCGAGCGTTTCCTGGAACGCCGTGGGCCGGGACTGCATCACGCTGCTTTTGAAGTGTCGGACATCGACGAAGCAGTGGCCGATCTGCGCTCGCGGGGCGTGCGCATGGTGGATGAAACACCCCGGCCTGGAGGCATGGGAACAAGGATCGCCTTTGTTCACCCGGCGGCGTGTCCCGGGTTCTTGCTCGAGCTGGTCGAATCACCAGCTGCCGGGCCAGCCGGCACGAATGACCAGATGGTTGAGAGGTCGTAGTCATGGCCATGCGTTCACGCGATGAGGCAAAGCCCGTTTCGGTTTTCAGCGGCCGGCACGACCGCCGGAAGGTGACCGACTGGGTGTACGAGGAGCTGAAGTCGGCGATCGTCGATCTCCGGCTGGCCCCGGGGGATCCGTTGCGCGAGGCGACGCTGGCCGATCAGCTCGGCGTGAGCAAGACCCCCATCCGTGAGGCGCTCACCAGGCTGGAGCAGGAGGGCCTGGTGGAAACCACGTCGTTCAAAGGCGCCGTGGTCACCGGGTACTCACGCCGGGACCTGCTCGAGATCTACGAGCTGCGCGAGCTGCTTGAGAACGCGGCCGCGCGGACGGCGGCGGAGTCGATGGCCGATGCGGACCGTGACCGCCTCGACCGCATCTGCCGGGAGAGCCGCAAGCTCAAGAAGAACCATGATGCGGCCGGCCTGGCCGCGCTGATATCGGCGTTCGACGACGTGCTGTTCGAACAGGTCCGCAACAGCCGGATCCGCGCGCTGATCGAGAATCTGCGGGCTCACCTGACCCGGATCGGCCACCTGACCGCGGAGATCCCCGGCCGGATCGAGGCCTCGGTCGACGAGCACGAGAAGATCGTGCAGGCGATCGCCGCCCGCGACCCTGAGCTGGCAGAACGGCAGATGAGGGAGCACATCCGCAGCGTCCGCGACGACCAGCTCCGGGCGCTCGGCGGCGCGGTTGGCGAGCCTTGACTTTGCTGAATGAGATCTGATGTGCTGCACATCATGTCGGAGACGCGATTGTCACGAGTCTCCGCATGCCTGTACGAAAGGGGCAGGCCGGCCTGGGCGGCTGCCACCACGCATCCCATGGTGCGGGAGATCGCGGCCGGGTCTCTGCCCCACGGCACCTTCCGCCGCTACTTCGAGCAGAACGTCCTGTACCTGGGGGACTACGCCCGGGCGATCGGGCTGATCACCGGGAAGGCGCCGGACCTGGCCGCGGCCGATGTGCTCAGCCGCTTCCTGCGGCAGATCGTCGGCACCGAGATCCCCGCCAACCTTGCCTTCCTGGAGCGGCTGGGCGGCTCCCCCGCCGGGAGCGACGCCCTGGCCGGCGGCGGCATGCTCCCCGCCACGTACGCGTACACGCGGCACCTGCTCTACAACTCGGCGCAGGGCACCTGCGCCGAGGGGCTCGCCGCGGTCCTGCCCTGCCAGTGGAGCTACGCCGAGCTCGCCGCGCCGCTCATGACCGCCCCGCCGGCCGATCCGGTGTACGCGGACTGGATCTCCATGTTCGGCGGGGCCGACTACGGCGCGCTGGTCGCGGAGACCACCGGCCTGCTCGACCGGCTGGCGGATCCGCACGATGCCATCGTTATGCAGCGCCTGTCGTGGATTTTCGACGCCTCGACACGCTATGAGGTGCAGTTCTGGGATATGGCCTACGGCAGGGCCGCCGGCGGCGGCGCGCCACCAGGAGAGGAGCCGGCCGACTGATGCGTGCTGCCCGAATCTTCGAGGACCTGAGCCTGCGGGTCGATGAGCTAGCGGATCCAGCGCCGGGCCCGGGTGAGGTCCTGGTGCGGATCCAGGCCGCGGGGGTGTGCGGGACGGACCTGCACATCCTGGACGGCATGATCAAGCCCGACCCGTACCCCATGACCATCGGCCACGAGGCGGCGGGGGTCGTCGAGGCGGCGGGCGAGGGCGCCGCGCTGTCCCCCGGTGACCGGGTGGCCGTCTACAACAAGATCTTCTGCGGTACGTGCGAGCAGTGCCTGGCCGGCCGGCCCAACGTCTGCGACCGCGAGCCCGGCCAGCTTGGCTTCAACACCGACGGCGGCGACGCCGAGTACGTGGCCGTGCCCGAGCGCAACCTGGTGCCGGTTCCCGACGCGGTGGATTTCGCGACCGCCGCCGTGCTGACCTGCGCGGGCATGACGGCGGTGCACGCCACCAAGCTGTCCGGGCTGCGGCTGGGCGCCACCGTCGTGGTCAACGGCATCGGCGGGGTCGGCATCCTGGTGGTCCAGGCGGCGCGGGCCGCCGGGGCGCGGGTGATCGCCGTCGCGGACTCCGCCGAGAAGCGGGACCTCGCCCTGTCCCACGGCGCCGCGGACGGCATCATGATCGCCGGGGCGCAGGACTACGCCACGCTCCCGGCGGCGGTGCGCGAGCTCACCGCGGGCCGCGGCGCGGACGTGTTCTTCGAGCTGGTGGGAACGACCGAGACCATGACCGCCGGCGTCCGCTGCCTGGCCAAGGGGGGCACGTTCGTCGCCACCGGGTACACCGACCAGCCGCTCAACGTGCATCCCATCGAGTTCATCCTGTCCGAGGCCTCGCTGGTGTCCACGGTCGCCGCGACCAGGCAGGACCTCGAGGATGCCCTCCGCATGGCGGCCAGCGGGGCGCTGACCGTGCCCATCGCCGGGCGCTACCCCCTCGACGGAGTACAGGGCGCGCTCGACGCGCTGCGCAAGCGAGCCGTTCTCGGCCGGCAGATCCTTGACCTCGGGTGAGCAGGAGTGACAGCCATGAATGACCGCATCATCATCAAGAACGGCTGCGTCGTCACGATGAACGACGCGGGCGACGTCCTGTTCGACGGGGCGGTCGTGCTGGAGGGCGACCGGATCACCGATGTCGGCGCGACGGCCGACGTGCTGGCGCGGCAGAGCCCCGACGGCGCGCGCGTGATCGACGCCAGCGGCAAGGCCGTGCTGCCCGGCCTGGTCGACCTGCACTATCACACCGCGCTCGGCAAGGGGTGGAGCGATCACCTGCCGCTGTGGGAGTACCTGGAGACCTGCTGGTACCCGATCATCCGGGCGCTCGACTACGAGGCCGCGTACTGGGCAGCCCTGGCCAGCTACAGCGAGTCGATCAAGTGCGGCGTCACCACGGTCAACGACATGTACCGGAAGCTGGACGCGCTGGCCGACGCGGCCGAGGAGATCGGCATCCGGGCCGTGCTGTCCAACGACGTGGCGGACGCCGAGCACGACCTCGACACCCTGGACGACAACAAGGCGGCCTTCGAGGCCAAGCACGGCGCGGGGGACGGGCGGGTCGAGGTCTACATCGGCATCGAGTGGCTGCCGCTGGCGTCCGAGGAACTGCTCAGGGACGCCCGGGTGCTCGCCGACGAACTCGGCACCGGCATCCACATCCACCTGAACGAGTCGCTGACCGAGGTGGAGAACTCCAAGCAGCGGTTCGGCCGCCGTCCCACCGAGGTGGCCTATGACGCCGGGATCCTCGGCCGGAACTGCATCGCCGCGCACTGCGTGTGGCTGTCCGACGCCGAGATCGCCCTGATGCGGGAGACCGGCACGCAGATCTCGCACAACCCGTCGTCCAACGCCAAGCTCGGCAACGGCATCGCCCGGCTGCCGGAGATGCTCAATGCCGGGCTCAACGTCGGGATCGGCCACGACGCGGCGGAGTGCAACAACAGCAGGGACCTGTTCGAGGTCATGAAGTTCGCCTCGCTGATACACCGGGCCAGCCGGGTCGACGCGAGCCTGCAGCAGGCGCCGGACGTGGTGCGGATGGCCACCAGGAACGGCGCGGACGCGCTCGGCCACGAGACCGGTCGGCTTGTGCCCGGGCGCAAGGCGGACGCGATCCTGGTGAACCTGAGAAGCCAGATGTTCACGCCGCTGATGCCCGGGAACGCCGACCACCTGTTCTCGCACCTGGTGTTCGCGGCGAACGGAAGCTGCGTGGACACCACCATCATCGACGGGAAGATCGTGATGGAGGACCGCCGGCTGACGACGGTGGACGAGCAGAAGGTCCTGCGGGAGGCGAACGACGCGTTCCGGCGGGTGCTGGACCGGATGGTCGTCCCGCCGCCGGGGTAGCCGGATGCCGCGGCTGCTGGTGCTGGGTGACCCGGTCGTCTCACTCGGCGCCGAGACCCTGATCCCGGACGGCGGCCTGGTCATCGAGGACGCCGCGATCGTGGCCGCCGGGCCGCGGGGGGCGATGGCGGCCATGGGCCCCTTCGACCGGGTCCTCGGTTCGGCCGGGCACTTCGTGCTGCCCGGGTTCGTGAACTGCCACTACCATTCCGAACTCGCCATCGGGCCGGGGCTCTACCAGCACATCTTCGAGAAGGCCAACGTCTACATCCAGGGCGCGGTCGGCCCGATCGCGGAGGAGGACCTCTACCACGGCATCCTGTGGGGGCTGATCACCGCGATCAAGGGCGGCCAGACCGGGACCGTCGACATGTACTACGGGCGGCCGAGCCTGCCGGACTTCGGCTGCGAGCCGGCCCTCCGCGCCTACCAGGACGCGGGCCTGCGCACGGCTTTCGGCCTGGTCAGCCGCGATCAGAACATCTACGCGCACGAGCCGGACGAGCGGTTCCTCGCCCGGCTGCCCGCCGAGCTCGCTGCGGAGGTCCGCGCCTCGCCCATGGGCTACGCCTGGCCGGTGGACGAGGTGATGGCGAGCTTCGGGCGGCTTGCGGCCCGCTGGCACGGCCGGGATGACCGGATCCGCCTGGTCACCGCCCCGGACTGGACGCCTGCCTGCTCCGACGAGCTGTACCGGCGGTGCCGCCGCGCGGCCGACGAGCACGGCACCGGGCTGATCACGCACGTCCTGGAGACCCGCGCGGAGATGCTCTACAACCTGCAGGCCTACGGCAAGCCGGCGGTGCGGCGGCTGGCGGACCTCGGGATACTCACGCCGGAGACCGTGGTCGAGCATTTCGTCTGGGTCACCGACGACGAGCTCGCCGTCTTCGCCGACTCGGGCGCGGTGGCGTCGAACAACCCCGGCTCGAACCTGCGGCTGGCCACGGGCATCTGCCGGGTCCGCGACATCATGGACGCGGGCGGCCGGATCGCGTTCGGCACCGACGGCATCTCGTTCTCCGACCGCGACGACTTCTTCACCGAGCTCCGGCTGGCCTGCTACCTGCAGCGGCTGCCGCGCGAGTTCGGCCAGGGCCGGTTGGACAGCGAGCGGGTGCTGCGGGCGGCGGCCGGGAACGGCGCCCGGGCCCTCGGCCTGGCCGGCCGGCTGGGCAGCCTGGAGCCCGGCCGGTACGCCGACCTGCTCATTGTGCGCAAAGACCGGATCTTCTTCCCGCCCGGCCGGTATGACGGCGAGCCGTTCCTCGACGTGGTGCTCGACCGGGCCGAGTCCGGCGACATCGACACGGTGATGGCCGCCGGGCGGGTGCTGATGGAGGGCGGCCGGGTCACCGTCGTGGACGAGGCCCGGGTCCGCGACCGCTTCGCCGAGGCGGTGGCGCAGCGCGTGTACCGGCCATCCGCCGAGGTGCGGCGGTGGACGGAACTCGGCACGCTCGTCGAGCCGTACCTGCCCGGCATCTACCGCCCCTGGTACGAGACGCCCATCGAGGCGGCCTACACCTACAACCCGAGGACGCCGCCCGCCGCGCCACCGCCTCCGCGCTGACGGCCCATCAGCCCGTCAGCGTGTCAGCCCGTCCGCCCGGCAGCTCACGCCTCGATGCCGAGCACCGCGGCGACATTGTCGCCCATGATGCCGCGGAGCTTGTGCTCGGGGATCGGGGGGAGGCTGAGCGCGGCAGCCTCCTCGTTGACGGTCATCAGCTTGCCCGCCAGCTTGACCGGGTCGTAGAGGAAGCCGGGGTAGTCGGTGCCGAAGAAGATCTTCTCCAGCGGCACGAACGCGGGCTCGCACCGGTGCAGCAGCAGGAACAGGTCGCGCCGGGTCAGCGTGGCGATCAGGTAGGACAGCTCGCCGTAGAAGTGCGGGTGCTTGGTCAGCAGGAACAGCGCCTCGTCCACCCAGGGGATCCCGCAGTGCGCGATGATGACCCGCAGGTCACGGAACTCGCGCCCGATGTCGTCCAGCAGCGCCGGGCGGCCCAGTTCCAGCCTGGCGTCGATCCGGGTGGACCCGGCCTGGTGGATCATCACCGGGATGCCAAGTTCGGCGGCCTTGCGGTAGATGGGGAAGCCGAGGTCGCGGTCGTTGGCGGCCCAGTGCTGGTACATGGGGTAGAGCTTGACTCCGGCGAGGCCGAGGCCGGTCACGGCGCGCTCCAGCTCCGCCACCGCGGCGGCCGGGCCGCGGAAGGCGGGATTGACCGAGGCGAAACCGATGAAGCGCCCTGGGTCCGCCCGGACCACGGCGGCGATGTAGTCGTTGCACTTCTCCGGGTCCGGCGGGCCTTCGACACCGAGCCACCCGCTGGTGTCGACTGTGCCGATCAGGCGCCCGTCCAGGTACTGGGGCGAGACGGCCAGCACGACGATCTTGTCGAAGCCGGGATGATCGCGGCGCGCCTCGTCCGGGCCGATCAGCGGCCAGCCGGCCCGGGAGAACCCGCTTGCCTCCCACTCTTCCTCGGTGGGGAGACGGTGGGACGGAACGCGCCCCATGCTCCGGTAGATGCACAGCGACCCCTCGCGCCCGTACTCCAGCGTGAACTCCGGGTCAGCGGCCAGGCTCAGGATGTGGCTGTGGGCGTCGATGATCATCGGTCCGCCCTCCCTCTGCTGCACCCGCTGGCAGCCCGGCCTCGCGGGCGCCGAAGATGACGATATCCGCTTGGAGGTGCAGCGGGAGGCCAGCGGCAATGTGCCCGCGGCCGGGCCGGCCTGCGCGGTGAGATCGCACGAGTCAGCGGGGCCAGTCCAGATAACCCGGCGTCAATT
>DAITAE010000152.1:0-6208 GCA_036824445.1 Streptosporangiaceae bacterium
GGCTCGGCGCTGGTCGAGGCGATGGTGCCGCTGGGGCTCACGTTCTACGCCCGCACCTGCGGGTGGACGCTGGCCCGGGCCCACGCCCGGTCCGGGGATCCGGTTGCCATCGCCGAATACCTGGGTGACAGCGACGCGTTCGACACCTCGGTCACCGGCTTCTCCGAGCGGTACGCCGATCAGAACGAGCAGGACTACCAGGAGTTCACGAAGGCGGTCCAGTCGGGGCGGCTGGAAGCCCACGAGGGCGTCTGAGCATCGGACAAGGCGTGCGGTAAACCGTATGGAAGTGGCCGGTAAGCCAGGGTGATGAAATCCGCGCTGGCACGAGGTGCAATGGTGGCCTCTATGGGGGGCGATGAGCTATGAGCCAGACGGCGAAATTCGAGGAGACGCTGCGCAGGCTGGCGGTGATCGACGAAGACTTCGTCGGAGACGAAGTCGGCCTCAAGATTGACTCCGCCACGACATCTGCTCTGGATCCCAAGACCGTGGCGTTGTTGCGGGTGGGGGCGTCGGTGGCGATCGGGTCGCCGTCGGTGTGCCTGGAATGGAGCACCGGCCGGGCGCTGGCCGCGGGCGCGAGTGAGGAGGAGGTCGCCGACACCCTGCTGGCGATCGCCCCGGTGGCCGGGCTCGGCCGGGCGGTCAACGCCGCTCCCGATGTGGCGGCCGCCCTCGGCTATGACATCGCGGCCGCGCTGGAAGAACCAGACGGCTACGACCTGCCAGCGGGAGTGGCCGTTGCGAGGGAGGAAGGCATGGCGACCTGTGATCAGCAGGCCAGCAACTGGACAGTTGTTCTGCGGCGCCAGCCGGCCCGCATCGTGGCGGGCAGGCCAGAAGGCGGCTACACCGACATGTTCGAGCTCATCTGCTGCGACTGTGGTGATGATCCCGACCTGGACTACTGCGAGGTCTCGCCCAGGCTGCAGCTCGTCCGCGGGCCGTACCCGATCGCGGCCGGCGTAGCCGCATATGCGCAGCACGTGGAGTTGCATCAGCCGCGCGGTGCCACCGGCCGGGACAGGTGAGCGATGCAGGCAGGCCGGCAGCCCGGCAACCCGGCCGCCTGGCACCCAAGCGCGCTGGCCGGGGCCACCGGGGCCGGGGCAGGAGCATCAGCGATGACAGATGCGCAGCCGGTGAGTCCGCTCGCCGGGGGAACCCGCTCCCTTGAGGTGCGCTGGATCTTCCGGGGCGAGCTGGAGACCGCGGTGGCTGGATGGTTCGGGCGGTTCACCGCTGGGACCGAGTCTCGCGAGGACCTCTACCTTCTCAGTCCGCATCTGCCCGGGCTGTCGGTAAAAGTCCGCGGGGGCGGGGCGCTTGAGGTGAAGATGTACCGGGGGAGCCCGGGGATCCTCGAGGTAGCCGGGCGCGCCCGCGGCCGCCTGGAGTCCTGGCAGAAGTGGTCCTTTCCTTGTGGCCGGCCCAGTCACGCCGGCCGGGAGGTGGCCGGCTGGCGGCCGGTACGCAAGAGACGGCGGATCGGGTGGTTCTCGCTGGGCAGCGAGTCAGCTTTGGCGCACGGCCCGGCGCTGGGCGGGGAGCCTGCGTGCGCGGTGGAACTGACCGAGGTCTTCACAAGTGGCGAGGCCTGGTGGTCTTTGGGATTTGAGGCGACAGGGCCCGCCGATCTGCTCCGCGGCGTGCTTGAGGCCAGCGCCGCGCTCGTGTTCGCAGAGGTGCCGCCGGGTGGCGTGGACGTCGGCATGGATGACTCCAGGTCCTATGCGGAGTGGCTATGGCAGCGGCCGGGCGCTGAGGGCGGGGAGCCGTGACCGGCCGCCCACGGCTCGTGCTGCAGGCCGAGGCACCGACCCGGTCGTCGGGGCCGCCTTAGCCGAAGCGGCAGCCGGTCCCTTACACCGCCGGCGAACTCCGGGGCCCGCTTCTGGTGCCGATCGCCGTATGCGCAGTCCTGCCGTCAGGCTTGACCTTGTCTGAGGCTTCGATGAGCATAGAGCGGCAGGCCACAGTGGGGGAACCGTCGGGGCATGGACGGTATGGACGTGCGTCAGCGGGCCGGCCGGGCACGTCGGCCAATGTTTGGTCTTGTCGTGTCGAAGCTCCGCCGGCCGACGATATGCGCGAGGACGCAGACGAGGCCGTCCGCAGGTTCGCCACCGAGAGCTTCGTGACCTCCGCCCCCGCGCTCATGCAAGGGGTGGCGCGGGTCATTTCCGGTGACCACGATGGCGGTGACGCGGCCCTGGAGGATGCGGCCAGCGTCGCGGAGAAGGTCGGCGCAGACGAGGATCTCGCGCTCGCTCTCTGCGAACGAGCGCTGGTGGCGTTTGAACGCGGCGAATGGGACCGGGCAGAGATCGTTGCCAACCAGGCACACGCCGCCTTGCGGCGGGCCCGGCGAGAGGAGAGTTACGCCGCGCCCCTGGTCGCCGCGGCGCAAGCCCGGGCAGTCCTGCACCGGGGTGACCTCGCGGCAGTGCGCCAGCACCTGGTCAGCGCGCAGCGGCTCCGGCCTTTGCTGACCTACGCCCTGCCCCATTTGGCCATTCAGGCCCGGATCGAGCTCGCACGCGTCTACGTCGCGCTCGCCGATTTGCCGGGCGCCAGGACTCTCATGCGGGAGATCGATGACCTGCTCAGGCGCCGGCCCGAGATGGGCACCCTGGTCGGCCAGGCGGGGACGCTCCGGGCCCAGCTGTCCAAGGCAGCCTGGTGACGGGGCGGTCGGTGTCACCGGGCGGGTATGGCAGGTTCCTGATCGATGTGTTCGAGGACTGGGTGCGCCGTGACATCGGCGAGGTCTACGTGCAGATGTTCGACGTTGCGCTGGCGAACTGGTACGGCCAGCCACCGGGGCTGTGTGTCCATTCCGAGACGTGCGGCCTGGCGCTCGCACTCGAGCACAACGGTGACCTGTACTCGTGTGACCACTTCGTGGAGCCGGGCTACAAGCTCGGCAACATCCGCGAGAAGAAGATGATCGACCTGATCGTCTTGCCACAGCAGCGAGAGTTTGGCCTGGCCAAACGCGACACCCTCCCCAGGTACTGCCGGGAGTGCGACGTGCGCTTCGCCTGCCACGGCGGATGCCCCAAGGACCGGTTCACCGTCGCGCCCGGCGGCGAGCCCGGCCTGCACTATCTGTGCCCCAGCTATAAGGCGTTCTTCGGTCACATCCGCCCCGCGATGGACGCGATGTGCCAGTTGCTGCGGGCCGGGCGGGCGCCCGCACAGGTTATCGACCGTTACGCCAAAGCGGACGCACAACGAGGGCGCAACGACCCATGCACCTGCGGTTCAGGCCGCAAATGGAAACACTGCCACGGCGGCTCGCGCAGCCAGATGGCCGCTACCCGGCCAGGCGGCCGCCCGGTCGCATGAGCTGGGATTCCGCGAAGCTGGCCATCTGACGGCCTAGGCTGCACGCACGTTTGAATACGGGTTCGACCGCTACAGGATCAAGAACACGGCAACTGGCCGCCGTAGCAGGCACGTCGACATGGGAATCACGTTGAGCGAGTCCTACCCGGTGAGGCTGCCAGCGGCCGCGCGCCGGCGAACGCTGTGGACGGCGGGCGGCCGGCTGGCCGCGTTGGAGGCCGCGCCCGCGGCTCCGGTGCCCGTCCGCGGCGTTGTGGTCTTGCTGCCGGGGTTCACGGGGTCGAAGGAAGATTTCATCCCGCTGCTGTCCCCGATCGCCGCGGCGGGTTACCGGGTGATCGCCTACGACCAGCGTGGTCAGTACGAGTCGGACGGCCCGGCTCGTGAGCGTGCCTATTCGATGGAGTTGTTCGCACGCGATCTCCGCGAGCTGATCGGCATGGTCGGCGACGGCGGGCCGGTCCACCTTGCCGGGCACAGCTTTGGTGGCCTGGTTGCCAGGAACCTGGTGATCGCCGAGCCGGCGCTCGTGCGGAGCCTGACGTTGCTGGACTCCGGTCCGGCGGGGGCGAGCCTGCTGCGTGCGCGCTGGCTGGGCCTGCTCGCCGGGCTTATCCACCTGTGCGGGCCAGCCGTATTCGCCGCGCTGGCGGCGCAGGCGGCCCGCTGGACCGGTGTTCCGGCCGGCCGGCTCCCCTGGTTGCGCCACCGGCTCGTGCACACGCAGCGGGCCGGCCTGGTGGGGATGTGCCAGGCGCTCTCGCGCGAGCCCGATCGCGTGGATGAGCTCGCATCCACGCCGGTCCCGGTTCTCGTCATATGCGGGGAACATGATGACGCCTGGTCTCCCAAGGTGCAGGAAGAGATGGCCAGGCGTCTCAACGCGCCCATGGTCATCATCAAGAACGCCGGGCATACCCCGAACGAGGACCAGCCGGAGACCACGGCGAGTGCGATGCTCAGATTCTGGGATCTGGCCGGACGGGGGCCCTGAGGCGCTCTGCCCGGCGGCAGGGGCTCGGCCGCGCAGCCCTGGAGCAGGCGGCTTCCGGCGCCGGTCAGCGCGGGCCGGCCGCTCGCTCGAGGCCGTCGAGGATCAGGTCGAGGCCGATCTCGAACTCGTCGCCGTAGCGGTAGCCGGGCTGGAGGACGTGCACTACGGCCAGCTCGGTGAGATGGGGGTACTCCCCCGCGGGCAGCTGCCCGGCGATCTCGTCCGCAAGTTCCGGTGTCTCCTCCGCGCTGTCGAAGGGCAGGCTCGCCTCCTGCAGCGCGAACCCGTAGATGTAGCTGTCGAGCATCGAGTACGCATGGGCGGTCAACTCGACCGAGAAGCCCGCTCCGCGGAGGCATCCGAGCACGGCGTCGTGGTGCCGGAGCGTGGCCGGCCCAGGTGATCTCCGCGACTCCATCAGCCCGATCGCCCAGCGATGGCGCGCCAGAGCCTCGCGCGCCGAGATGGCCCGCTGGCGCATGGCCGGCTTCCAGCCGACGTCGCCGGCCGGCAGCCCGATCTCGCTGAAGACGACGTCGACCATGCCGTCGAGGAGATCGCCCTTACTGGCCACGTGGTTGTACAGCGACATCGCTTCCACCCCGAGCACCTGGCCTAGTTTTCGCATGCTGAGCGCCCCGACGCCGCCCTCATCGGCGAGGGCGACCGCGGCCCGCAGCACCTGGTCGCGGCTCAACGGCGGTCGGCGGACTGCGGCTTGCTCGGTCGGCGGCATGCCGTGTGCTCCTGTCCCGCATTGACAAGACTTACACTGTAAGTGTAGCGTACTTACATCGTAAGTCAAAGAAGGAGAGCGCAATGAGTACAGGACAGCTCAGCCAGCGGGAAGAGCCGACGGGCGCGGCACCCGGCCGGGCGGGGATGCGGGCGATCGTGCAGAACCGGTACGGCACCGAACCCGAGAACGTGCTCCGGCTGGAGCAGGTCGCCACGCCCGGCATCGCCGCGAACGAGGTGCTCGTCCGGGTGCGTGCGGCCGGGGTGGACCGGGGCACCTGGCATCTGATGGCGGGAGAGCCGTACGTGATGCGGCTGCTGGGCTTCGGGTTCCGTGGGCCGAAGAACCCCGTGCCCGGGCTGGACGTGGCGGGCACGGTCGTCGCGGCCGGCTCGACGGTGACAAGGTTCAAGCCCGGGGATGAGGTGTTCGGCATCGCCCGCGGCTCGTTCGCCGAATACGCCGCCGCGCGGGAAGACAAGCTGGCCCGCAAGCCGACCAGGCTGAGCTTCGGGGAGGCGGCGGCCGTCGCGGTCTCGGGGCTCGCCGCCATCCAGGGGCTGCGCGACGCCGGGCGCATCCAGGCCGGGCAGAAGGTCCTGATCATCGGCGCCTCGGGAGGAGTCGGCAGCTACGCCGTGCAGCTCGCCAAGGCGTTCGGCGCGAACGTCACGGGGGTGTGCAGCACCGCGAAAGCCGGCCTCGTCCGCTCGATCGGCGCCGATCACGTCATCGACTACACCCGGGAGGACTTCGCCGACGGCAGCCAGCACTATGACCTGATCCTCGACATCGGCGGCAACAGCCGCCTGTCACGGCTCCGGCGGGCGCTCACCCCCAGGGGAACGCTGGTCATCGCCGGCGGCGAAAACGCCAAGTGGACCGGGGTCGGGCGGCAGATCCGCGCGCTGTTGCTCTCGCTGATGGTTCGCCAGCGGCTGACCATGTACGTCTCCAGGCACCGCCAGGCCGACCTCGACGCACTGAACCGGCTGATCGAGGCCGGACAGGTCACCCCGGTCATCGGCCAGACCTATCAGCTGAGCGACGCCCCGGCAGCCATCCGCCAGCTGGCTGAAGGCCACGCCCAGGGAAAGCTCGTCATCACCATCTGATTGGGC
>DAITAE010000152.1:6308-8933 GCA_036824445.1 Streptosporangiaceae bacterium
TGGCCGCGGCCGTGGCGGGCCGGCCGTAGGCCGCGGTAAAGCCCTGGCGCCAGCTCGGGTAGCGGAGCGTCCAGCCGAGCTCCCGTTTGGCTTTCTCGCTCGAGGCGCCGCGGGACCCGACGGCCATCATCACCGCGCCCTTGCCCGCGATCAGCCTCGCGAGCCACAGCGGGACATGGCGTGGCGGCTTGGCGCCGAGCGCCTTCGCGAGCGCTGGCAGCCATTCGCGCATGGGGGCGGGCTCGTCATCGGTGATGTTGTAGATGCCGGCGCCGTCGTGTTCGAGGGCGAGTACGGTCGCTGCGGCGGCGTCGTCGAGGTGGATGAATGACGAGACGCCGCCGCCGTCGCCGATGATCGGCAACTGCCGTTTGCGCACGGGCTTGACCAGCCCGTCGTTGGCGGCACCGTAGAAGCCTCCGTAGCGAAGCGCGATCCCGCCCGCGTCCGTGACCGCTTGGTCGAGATAGCTCATCGCGGTGTTGGTCTCGCGCGCCATCGCCGGCGGGCTTGGGTCGAGCAGATCGTCCTCGGTCTTGACCATCGCGCCCTCGCGCGCGTAGCGGTAGCTGGCGAAGCTCTGGGCGACGAACCGGCGCACGCCTGCCTCGCGCGCGGCGGCCAGCAGCGCGTCGGTGCCTTCGGTCCGAAGCCGGTTGGTCGGGCCGAAGGGGCGGTCGAGGCTCCTGCCGAAGCGCACGCCGGCCAATGCGGTCGCCTGGTGAACGATCGCCTCGGGCCCGGTTTCGAAGACGGCCTTCCGCACGGCGCCCGCGTCGAGCAGATCGAGCGCGATCGGCTCCGCGCCGAGCGCCCGTACCCGCTCGCCGTTTCCTGGCGACCTGAAGGTACCGATCACCTCGTGCCCTCGATCGATCAACTGGGGAACGAGCCTGGTGCCGATGGCACCGCTCGCCCCCGCAACGAAAACTCGCACGATGTGCTCCCTAGTGGTGTGGGCTGCTATCTCTTTGACCCATCGCGTTAGAAGGATGTGACCGAAGGCCGCGCCGCCGCAACGTCCGGCGAAGGCCCGGGGTCCGGCTCCCTTCTTGTCACATTGATCGCGTGCTGCGGGTCAGTGGTAATGACGCCTGGCAACGGAATGATGTGATCGATGGACGAGAACGAGTGGCTGGCGGATCGCTTCGAGGAGCACCGGGCGCATCTGCGGGCGGTGGCCTACCGGATGCTGGGCTCGCTTACCGAGGCCGACGACGCCGTTCAGGACACCTGGCTGCGCCTCAGCCGGTCGGGGGCAGGCGGGGTGGAGAACCTCGGCGGATGGCTGACGACGATCGTGGCACGCGTGTGCCTGAACATGCTGCGGTCGCGCAACCTGCGGCGTGAGGAATCCTTCGGGGTGCACGTGCCCGACCCGGTCATCGGTCCGGAGAGCGAGCTGCAGCCGGAGGACGAGGCGGTGCTGGCCGACTCGGTCGGCCTCGCCCTTCTGGTTGTGCTCGATACCCTGGCCCCGGCCGAGAGGCTGGCGTTCGTCCTGCACGACATGTTCGACCTGCCCTTTGAGGAGATCGCCTCCATGGTCGGCCGGACTCCGGCTGCGGCCCGGCAGCTCGCCAGCAGGGCGCGACGCCGCGTGAAGGGCGCCGAGGTACCGGCTCCCGACCCCGACCTGGCCCGCCAGCGAGAAGTGGTCGACGCCTTCTTCTCGGCGGCGCGCGGGGGCGATTTCGGTGCCCTCGTCGCGGTGCTCGATCCCGGCGTCGTGCTGCGGATCGACGCGGGCACCCGGCTCCCGGCGGCCTCCATGGCGATCCGGGGCGCTGACGCCGTGGCCAGGCAGGCCCTCACCGGGCTCACGAGCCTCCTGCCGAAGGTTCAGCTACAGCCCACGCTGGTGAACGGAGCAGCAGGAGTGATCGTCACCCGGCACGGACGGCCCGTCACCGTGATCGGCTTCACCGTCGCCGAGGGCAAGATCGTCGAGATCGATTCGGTCGCCGACCCCGAACGCGTCCGCAGGATCGCGGCGGCCCTCCCCCACGACGAGTAGGGACGCGACCAGCGCGCGGTCAGTCCTGCGCGAAGGACCCAGTGACGATCTCGCCTGCCGGCTCGTACGTGCCGATCACGACTCCGGTGGTGGAGACCTTGCTGCCGACGAGCCTCAGCCCGGAGGGAACGGTGCCGTCCGAGAACAGGCGCTTGCCCGACCCGATGACGAGGGGGAAGACCCACAGGCGGTACTCGTCGACAAGGTTGTGGCGCAACAGCGTCTGGATCAGGTTCCCGCTGCCATGCACCTGGAGCTCTGGCCCATCTCCCCTCTTGAGCGCCGCGATGCCTTCGGCCGCGTCTCCCTCGATCAGGACCGACTCGCGCCACGCCAGCGTGGGATGACCCCGCGACGCGACGTACTTGGTGGCGTCGTTCAACGGCTTGCCGCCGGCGTCTTCCGGGGCGTTCGGCCAGTACGCGGCGAAGATGTCGTAGGTCTTGCGCCCGAGGACGAGGTCGAACGGCACGCTCATTGCCTCGCCCATGACCTGGCCCATCTGCTCGTCCCAGTAGTTCACCGACCAGCCGCCGTACGCGAAGGCGTCGCTGTCGTCCTCGCCAGGCCCGCCCGGGGCCTGCATGACCCCGTCGAGGGTCAGGAAG
>DAITAE010000678.1:0-2432 GCA_036824445.1 Streptosporangiaceae bacterium
TCGCCATCATCAATAGCTATCAGATTCTGGAAATAGGTTGCTAGTTTTTCGATGCGAGCGTAGCGTACAACACAGGCACCGGAACTCGGACGCCAAGGGCGGCCAGCTACCCGGGCTACCGGAGGAGCGCACGCCCGCGGCGTGGCTATGACCCATCGCCGTGGTCATGGCGCTCGCAGTGCCGCGTATCCGGCTGAGGCTGCCGGTGCCCGTTGCACGTCGCCGGGCCAGACCCCTTGGCCTGGCGGCCGCGGATGGGAAGCGGTGACATGATGAACGTCTTCGCCGCCAACGAGCTGGAGGCCGCGGACCTGATGGCCCTGGCCCGGTACGACGACGGCGCGCCGGCGGCGGTGACCCCGCCACCGGCCGGCGACGGCCAGGGCCGTCCCGCGATGCGCGTGGCTGGCAGCGGGGGGCGGCGTGTCGCGCGTAGTGAGTTTGCGGCCGGAGCTGACGATGACACCCGGCTGGCCTTGGCCAGAGAGCGTTTCCTGATAGCCGAGCCGGTCGAGCCGGGCCTGGTGCGTGACACGATCATGGCGTCGTGGTGGCGCTGCCGGGAGTGGCATGTCGCGGCCGACCGCGTTGACCTTTCCTACGTTCGCGATCCCGATGGCGGCACCCTGCTGGCCCGCGTCGCCTTGCCGGTGCTGCAGAGCGTGCGCGAGAGTCTGGCGGGCGAGCCGGTCAGCGTCGTCCTTAGCGACGGGGGCGGTGTCGTGCTGTCCAGGCTGACAGCCAGCCACGATCTTGAGCGGCACCTCGACGGCGTCCAGCTGGCGCCGGGTTTCAGCTACGCTGAGGAGTTCGTCGGCACTAACGGGATCGGCACGGCGCTGGAGAGTGGCCAGGCGGCGCACGTGTTCGGGCACGAGCATTACGCCGGGCAGCTGGGGGAACTTGCCGACGCCGGGGTGCCGATCCGCCATCCGATCTCCGGCCAGGTGATCGGGGCGGTGGACTTGACCTGCTGGCGCAGGGACGCCGGTCGGCTGCTGGTCGCGCTCGCCCAGAGCACCGCCGGCCGGGTCACACAGGCGCTGCGCAACGACAGCAGCGCGCGCGAAGTCCGGCTGCTGCAGGAGTATCTGCGGGCCTGCCGGCACGCTGGCGGGATCGTTGTCGCGCTAACCGGCGACTTGGTGCTGATGAATGACCGTGCGCGAGACGTCCTCGACCCCGGCGACCAGGCCGCGCTGCTCGGGCATGCAGCCGAGGTCCTGGCCGGTGACCACCGTGGTCCCGTGGATGTCGGCCTGCCAACCGGGGCCAGGGCCCGGATGTACTGCCGTTCCCTGCGCGGGCAGGGCCGACGGCGGCTCGGTGGTGGCGTGGTGCATGTGAAGCTGCTCGAGCTGGCCAGCAGGCCAGCAGCCGGTGCCGGGACAGGCTCGCAGGCGCGCAGGTTCGGACGCGGCCTGGTCGGTTCCGGTCCGCTCTGGCTGCGCGGGTGCCACCAGGTGGACGCGGCCTGCGCCTCGGGCGCGTGGCTCTGGCTGGCGGGCGAGCCCGGGACCGGCAAGCTGGCGCTGCTGCAGGCCGTCCACCGGCACCGTAACCCGGCCGGCACGTTCCGTGTGCTGGATGCCGCCGACGCCGGTGATCACCTCTGGATGGTGCGGGCGCTCGGCGAAGTGCTCGAGGGCGAGGGGGGCCTAGCCATCCGGCACATCGACCGGCTCGGCGCCGTGCGGCTGCAGGCGCTGGGGATAGCGCTGGAGCAAGCGCTGGCCGCGGGCCGGCAGCAATCGCTCTGGGTTGCGGTCACGCTCAGCCAGAACCCGGCCAGCGGCCACCTGGCCGGGCTGCTGAAGTTCTTCCCCAGCGCCGTGGAGCTTCCCCCGCTCCGCCACCACATCGAGGACCTGCACAAGCTCGTGCCGTTCTTCCTGGCTAAGCTGAGTCGGCCTAGCCCCTTGACGTGCTCGCCCCAAGCGATGCAGCTGCTGCTGCGGTCGAGCTGGCCGGGCAACACCGAGCAGCTCTGGCAGATCCTCAGACGGATCGTCCAGCGCCGGCGAACCGGGACAATCCATCCGGCTGACCTGCCGCCGGAATGCTGGAGCGTGAGCCGGCGCCTGCTCAGCCCTCTGGAGGCCATGCAGCGCGATGCCATCGTGCAGAGCCTGCTGGACCACCAGGGCAACAAAGCCAAGGGAGCCCGATCACTGGGCATGTCCCGGGCGACGATCTACCGCAAGATCCACCAGTACGGGATCATCACCCCGGCCAGCTGACCGGCGGTGCGACACACCGTTTGGCTCATATTGACATCAGCGGCGTGCCGTGGGAGCACGTATCCCTTCGCCGCTGGCGGCCGCCCGCCCGCGACCGCGCGCATCTGGCCAGCTAAGCGCTCGGCTATCGGCAGGACCGCGTCCAGGTGCAAGATGTCCAGCAGCCGCCGCACCTGCGGCGACGGCGCCAGC
>DAITAE010000153.1:0-8852 GCA_036824445.1 Streptosporangiaceae bacterium
TCCCCTCGTAGATCTGGGTGATCTTGGCGTCGCGCATCATCCGCTCGACCGGGTAGTCGCTGACGTAGCCGTAGCCACCGAGCAGCTGCACCGCGTCGGTCGTGACCTCCATCGCCACATCCGACGCGAAGCACTTGCAGGCCGAGGAGAAGAAGGTGAAATCGTCGCCGCGCTCCCCGGCCATGGCCCGCTCGGACCTGGCCGCCGCCGCATAGGTCAGCTGCCTGGCGGCCTCGACCTTCATGGCCGCGTCGGCCAGCATGAACTGCACTCCCTGGAACTCCGCGACCGCCTTCCCGAACTGGCGCCGCTCCTTCACGTAGCCGGTGGCGTAGTCGAGCGCTCCCTGGGCGATGCCAAGCGCCTGGGCGGCGATCGTCACCCTGGTGTGGTCGAGGGTCGCCAGCGCGGTCCGGAACCCGGTCCCCTCCTCGCCGACCAGCCTGCCGGCCGGAATCACGCAGTTGTCGAAGTACAGCTCCCGGGTGGGCGAGCCCTTGATGCCGAGCTTGTGCTCGGGCGCACCGAACGAGAACCCGGGGTCCTCCTTCTCGATCACGAACGCGGAGATCCCGTCCGCACCGCGCGACGGATCCGTGGCCGCCATCACCGTGTAATACGCCGAGATCCCAGCGTTGGTGATCCACCGCTTGGTTCCGTTCAGCACATAGGTGTCGCCGTCGCGGACCGCGCGGGTCTTCATCGCCGCGGCGTCCGAACCGGCCTCGGGCTCGGACAGCGCATAGGAAAACATCGCCTCGCCGCGGGCCACCGGCGGCAGGTACGTCTGCCTCAGCTCCTCCGAGCCCGCCAGCAGAAGCGGCACCGTGCCGAGTTTGTTGACGGCCGGGATGAGGGAAGACGAGGCGCACGCCCGCGCGACCTCCTCGATGACGATCACCGTCGCGATCGCGTCCGCGCCCGCCCCGCCGTAGGCCTCCGGGATATGCACGGCGGTCAGCTCCGCCTTGGCCAGCGCCTCGTGCACGTCCCAGGGAAACTCTCCGGACTGATCCACCTCCGCCGCCCGCGGTACGATCTTGTCGTCGGCGAGGGCCCGGACCGACGCCCGCAGCGCCTCGTGCTCCTCGGACAGGGCGAAGGCGGTAAAATCAGGGCTCATTCCTCGATGGTAGAACGGCGCTCTCCGGGGGATCCGATGCCAATCCCCGGCGGCCTCGGCATGGCCGTGCGCGCAGCCCCTGGCACCGCGCTTACCGAAGTTTTGCCGGGCCGTTCCCCGCTGCCGTCACGGAGATCGTTTATGTGCTCGTGTTCATGGGTAACGGTTGTCGCGGGCGCGCAGGCGCCGCTGGCCTGGTGGGCTGCCCGCGTGGCGGCAACGGCGCCGCCCACCGCTGGACGCGGCCCGTACCGTATGCCCCCAAGCTGGTGCGGGCCGCTCAGCCCTTCCGGCCTGGGGCCAGGCCCGGGAAGGCGAGCCCGGCCCCAGGGGATACGGAGCGGGGATTAGAGGACGCTACGCTGACCTGCCCGGCAACACCGGGCGTTTACCGGGCCTTTACCTGGGGCTCACATCAGCCAGGCCCGCCATCTGCCCCGCCGGGCCCGGCGGCGCGGGCCCGCAGTGCGGCGCCCTTGGCCAGGGCCTGTTCCCGCAGGTCCTGCTGGAAACGCGTCATCCGGGCGCGCAGCGCGTCGTCGCCAGCGGCGAGGATCCGGACGGCGAGCAGGCCGGCGTTGCGCGCGCCACCCACCGCGACCGTCGCGACCGGGATCCCGGCGGGCATCGACACGATGGACAGCAGCGAATCGAGCCCATCCAGATGCGCGAGCGGCACCGGCACGCCGATGACCGGCAGCGGGGTCACCGAGGCCAGCATGCCCGGCAGATGAGCCGCGCCTCCCGCGCCCGCGATGATCACCCGCAGGCCCCGGCCCGCCGCCGCCGACCCGTATTCGATCATCTCGTGCGGCATCCGGTGCGCGGACACCACGTCGGCCTCGTGGGGAACACCGAACTCGGCCAGCACGGCGGCGGCCGCCTCCATCACGGGCCAGTCGGAATCGCTCCCCATGACCACGCTGACCAGGACACTGCCGCTCATGGCCTCACTCCTTCCCCGCCGCCAGGTACCGCGCCGCCCGTCCCGCCCGCGCCCGCAGCTCCGCCACGTCGTCGCCAGCCACGGTCACGTGCCCGATCTTCCGCCCCGGGCGCACCGCCTTGCCGTACATGTGAATCTTCACGCCGGGATCGGCGGCCATCACATGCAGGTACCGCGCGTACACGCCGGAATCGGCGCCACCAAAAACATTGGCCATAACGACCTGCGGCGCGACCGCACCGGGGGCGCCGAGCGGCAGGTCGAGCACGGCCCGCAGGTGCTGCTCGAACTGCGACGTCGTGGCCCCCTCGATCGTCCAGTGCCCGCTGTTATGCGGCCGCATGGCCAGCTCGTTGACCAGCAGCCCGCGCGGCGTCTCGAACAACTCCACCGCGAGCAGCCCGGTGACATCCAGCTCAGCAGCGAGCTCGAGCGCCAGCCGGTGGGCCTCGCGGGACAGGCCGGCCGCGAGGCACGGCGCGGGGGCCAGCACCTCGTGGCAGATGCCGTCGCGCTGCACCGTCTGCACGACCGGGTAGGCGGCAGCCTGACCGTACGGGGACCTGGCAACCAGCACGGCCAGTTCCCGATCGAAGTCGACGTGATCCTCGGCGATCACCGCAACCCCGTGGCCGAGCACCTCCGCCGCCTCGTCCGGCGTCTCGCACACCCAGACCCCGCGGCCGTCATACCCCCCACTCACCGCCTTGAGCACGACCGGCCAGCCCGCGTCCGCGCCGAACGCCATCACGCCGTCCAGGCCGGACACCGGTGTGTAGCGCGGGCAGGGCGCGCCAAGCCGGGTCAGCCGCTCCCGCATCGCGAGCTTGTCCTGGGTGTAGCGCAGCGCGGCCCGCCCGGGGCGGACAGCCACCGCCCGCTCCAGCGCCGCCAGGTGCTGGCCGGGAACGTGCTCGTGGTCGAACGTGACCACATCGCAGTCCGCGGCGAACGCCAGCAGCTCGGGCAGGGACGTGTAGTTCCCGACCCGCACGTCGGCGCAGACCTGCGCGGCGCTGTCGAGCGCCGAGTCCGCAAGTACCCGGAACCGGATGCCGAGGCCGATCGCCGCCTGGCAGGTCATCCGGGCCAGCTGGCCCGCGCCGATCATCCCCACCACGGGGGCCGCTGGCCGCCTTCCAGGCTCACCCGTCACGCGCCGTAGCCTACGAGGCGCACAGTGCCCTGCGCACCACGATCGCGCGGTCGGCGCGGCTGTGGCCGGATCTGGGCAAGAGACGGCTTCCCGCGTCACCGGCGGCGTCCTAACATCACGGTAACAACTGGTGCTTGCGTCTCGATCAACCATCGGCGCGTCTGCCAGCGTTATGGCCGGCGAGCATCACGGCCCGGCGGGCGCGGCGTTGCCTACCCCACGACGGCCCGGCCCGAGGCCACTAAGGAGCGCAGGCCGATGGCAACACGCGATCAGGACACCTCAGCGGTCATCACGGACGACGCGCCCGCGGGGGTGCAGGTACGCGAGGGCGAATACGGGGACCGGCTCATCGCCGTCGAGCCCGGCGGAGCCGAGTTCATCCCGCTGCACGAGCGGCACGGGCGGCCCCTTCAGCTGTTCTGGACGTGGACCTCACCGAACCTGGAGTTCGCCACCGTTTTCGTCGGCGTGCTCGCGGTGGCCGCGTTCGGCTTAAGCTTCACGCAGGCGGTGCTGGCGATCGTGATCGGCTCCGGCGTGGGTGCGATCACCCAGGGGCTGCTGTCGGCGCGCGGGCCCTCGCACGGCGTGCCGCAGATGGTGCTGTCCCGGCTGGGCTTCGGCTACTGGGGGAACGTGCTGCCGGCCGGGCTGAACTCGATCACGGCGGGGATCGGCTGGTTCGCCGTGAACTCCGTCAGCGGCGCGTTCGCCCTGAACACGCTCACGCACATGCCCAAGCCCCTGTGCCTGCTGATCATCGTGGCGCTCCAGGTCCTGGTCGCCTTCTTCGGCCACAACCTGGTGCACGCCTTCGAGCGCTACGCCTTCCCGCTGCTCGCGGTCATCTTCGTGATCGCGACCGTGGTCATCCTCGCCAAGGCCCACCCGGGCGCCCCGTCGTCCGGCGGCGGCTCCGGCGGGTTCCTGCTGGCGACCGGCGCGGCGTTCGGCTACGCCGTGGGCTGGAACCCCTACGCCGCCGACTACTCCCGCTACTTCAAGCCGGACACCAGCAGGGTGGCGATCGCGCTGTGGTCCGGGCTCGGGCTGTTCCTGTCGTGCGCCGTGCTGGAGGTCGCCGGCGCCGGGTCGGCCACCATCACCAGCGTGGGCGCGGCCCTCGGCGACCCGACCGGGTCGTTCACCGGCCACCTGCCTACGGCGATCGCCGACCTCACGCTGCTGGCCATCGCGATCGGCGCGGTCGCGGCGAACGTGCTCAACATCTACTCGGGCGCGCTCTCCTTCGTGGCCATGGGCGTCCGGCTGCCGCTGGCGCTGCGCCGCGCCATTGTGGCGCTGGTCTTCGGCGTGATCGGGTTCATCGTGGCGCTCACCGGGCTGCACGACGCCGGGACGAAGTACGAGAACTTCCTGCTGATCATCGCCTACTGGATCGCGCCCTGGCTGGCCGTGGTGTTCTGCGACCAGTTCCTGCGCCGCCGCGAGCCCCTCGCCGAGATCGAGGCCATGCTCTTCGACCGGCGCCACACCAACTGGGCCGGCCCGGTGTCGATGCTGGCCGGGATGGCGCTGTCGATCTGGCTGTTCTCCAACCAGACCGAGTACCACGGCGTGGTCCCGACCCACGTGCCGGCGGTCGGCGACATCACCTTCGAGGTGGGCTTCGTCATCACGGCCGTGATCTACCTGACCTGGCACGCGATCACCGACCGGCGGCCGGCCGCGGTACCCGCGTAACGGGCGCCGCGCTCTCAGGCGGGGCCGGCGACCACCGGCGGCCCGTCGCCGCCGCGGCTCAGCTTGCGGGGCAGGAACACGGCGAACACCGCGGGACGGGGGCGGACCAGCACCACATTCCCGCCGTCGGCGACCGCGATGCGGCGGGCAAGGGCCAGGCCGAGGCCGGTGCCGCCCGGCTTGCTGCTCACGTTGCGCTCGAAAATCCGGGGCACGAGCTCGGCCGGCACGCCCTTGCCTTCGTCCCGCACCTCGATCACCACGGACTTGGGCGTCTGCGATGTGCGCATCGTGACCGTCCCGGCGCCGTGCACGAACGCGTTGTCCAGCAGCGTGGCGATCACCTGTGACAGCGTCCCCGGCCTCCCGTAGGCCCGCAGGTTCTTGTCTCCCGTCACTTCGAGCTTGCGGTTCTTGCGGCGGAACGCCGGGTCCCACTCCACCACCTGCTGCGCCACCACGTCATCGATCGAAAGCCGTTTCCGTGATCCCACCGCCGGGCTCCGGGTCCTCCCGAGCAGCTGGCTGACCACGTCGGCAAGCCGCTCGGTCTGCACCAGGGCAGCCGCCCCCTCCTCCCGCACGACGGCGGGCTCGTCGGCGGCGGCCATCATCTCCTCCAGCCGCATGGACAGCGCGGTCAGCGGCGTGCGCAGCTGATGCGAGGCATCGGACGCGAACTCGCGCTCGGCGGCGAGCATGTCACTGATCCGCTGCGCCGACCCGTCCAGCCCTTCGGCCACCCGGTCGAGCTCGGCTATGCCGTACCGGCGCCCGAGCGGGCGCGCGTCCCCCGAGCCGAGCCGGTCGGCGGCCCCGGCCAGGTCCTGCAACGGGCGGGCCAGCCGCCGCGCCTGGAGGACGGCCAAGGCGACCGCCACGCCGACCGCGAGCAGGGCCAGTGATCCGGTCAGGGCCAGGGCCTCGGTGACGCCCTCGCTCGCCACCGAGTCGTCCGCTATCACTTTGACCCGGAAGTTCCTGGTGGTAGCGCTGGCGGCGATGGTGTCGACGCCTCGCGGCGGATCACCGAAGGCAGTCAGCCGCCGCCCGTCCTGGCTGACGCTGACGAACCTGTCAGGCAGCGACCGCGCCGCGCTCACGGCATCCGCGGTGTGCAACGGCAGGCCCGAGTGCAACCGGTTCTGCAGCGTCCTCGCCACGGTGGTAGCGTCGCGCTGCACCAGCTGGTGGGCGGCATTGACCTGCAGCCGCATCAGCACGAACGCCAGCGGCAAGCCGAAAAGCACGACCGCGGTAACCGCCACCGCGAGGGTGGAGAACAGCAGTCGCCGGCGCACGTTAGCCTGCCCGCGCCCGGCTCACTCCGTCCATCAGTCACCTCGCTCGAACCGGAACCCGACCCCACGCACGGTGGTGATGTAGCGGGGGCTGTGCGCGTCGTCGCCCAGCTTGCGGCGCAGCCAGGAGATGTGCATGTCGAGCGTCTTGGTCGAGCCCCACCACTTGCTGTCCCAGACCTCCCGCATGATCTGCTCCCTGGTCACCACCTTCCCGGCGTCGTTCACCAGCACACACAGCAGGTCGAACTCCTTGGTAGTGAGCTCGAGCTCGGTGTCGCCGATCCAGGCACGCCGGGCGTCCGGGTCCACCCGCACCCCCTGCACCGTGCTGGTCTCGGCGGTGCCCCGGCGGAGCAGGGCGCGGACCCGCGCCAGGAGCTCGGCCAGCCGGAACGGCTTGGTCACGTAGTCGTCGGCGCCCGCATCGAGCCCGATCACGGTGTCTACCTCGTCCGCGCGCGCGGTGAGGATCAGCACGGGGACAGACTGTCCCTCCGAGCGGAGGCGGCGGCACACCTCCAGGCCGTCGACCTGTGGCAGGCCGATATCGAGCACGATCAGGTCGAGTCCGCCCGCCATGGCCGCATCAAGCGTGCTCGGGCCGTCCGCCGAAACGTCGACGTCGTATCCCTCGCGGCGCAATGCGCGTGCCAGTGGATCGGAGATGGACAGATCGTCCTCGGCAAGCAAAACGCTGGTCATGCTCAGATGGTATTGCGGCCGGCGACCAACTCAGGACTTCTGCTGGTCAGAAACGCGGCCGGCGCGCCGCCGGCCGACCGCGGCCAGGGCCGCCGGCCGCGCTCAGACCGGGGTGACGCCGTGGCGCCGACGGGAAAAACGGCGGTCCTTACCGGCCGCGGCCGCGAACCGCTTGATCAGCTCCGCCCGCAGCTCGCCGGGCTCCACGACGTCGTCGGCGACGAGCTCGGACGCCAGCCGCAGCACGTCGATGTCGTTGTCGTACTGCTCACGCAGCCGGCGTGTCTCCTCCTCCCGGGCGACGGGATCGTCGATGCCGGCCAGCTTGTTGAAGTAGACCGCGTTGACCGCGGCGTCCGCCCCCATCACCGCGATCTTCGCGGTGGGCAGGGCGATGGTGGCGTCGGGCTCGAACCCCGGCCCGGCCATCGCGTACAGGCCCGCCCCGTAGGCCTTGCGCACGATCACGCAGATCTTCGGCACGGTCGCCTCCGACACAGCACTGATCATCTTCGCGCCGTGCCGGATGATGCCCTGCTTCTCAACGGCCGTGCCGACCATGAACCCGGGCACGTCGGCGAGGAACAGCAGCGGCACGTTGAACGCGTCACAGAGCTGGATGAACCGGGTCCCCTTGTCCGCGGAGTCGACGAAGAGCACGCCGCCCTTGAACATCGGGTTGTTGGCGACCACGCCGATCACCTGCCCGGCGAGCCGGGCGAACCCGATGGTCAGTTCCCGCGCCCACAGCTGGTGGATCTCGAAGAACGAGTCCGCGTCCACCAGGCCCCGCAGGTAACGGCGCATGTCGAAGGCCTGCCGCTCGCTGGCCGGGACCATCGCCGCCAGGTCGGCGTCCTCCGGCTCACCGGCGGCGGTGGGCGGCGGCTGCTGCCGCCAGCTGGATGGCAGGTAGGACAGGTAGCGCTTGACCGCCGCCAGCGCGTCACGCTCCGACCCTGCCAGGTAGTGGCCGCACCCGGACACGGTGCAGTGCATCCGGGCACCGCCCATCTCCTCCAGCGTGGTCTTCTCCCTGACCACCATCTCGACCATCCGCGGGCTGCCGAGGTACATCGAGGCGTTGCCGTCCACCATCGCCACGTAGTCGCAGAAAGCGGGGATGTACGCGCCGCCCGCGGCCGAGGGCCCGAACAGCGCGCAGACCTGCGGGATCGCGCCGGACGCGCGGACCTGGCTGTGGAAGATCTTCCCCGCGCCGCGCCGGCCCGGGAACATCTCGACCTGGTCGGTGATCCGGGCCCCGGCCGAGTCGACCAGGTAGACCATGGGGATACCGGCCCCGTAGGCCTTCTCGATGATCCGGATGATCTTCTCGACGGTCCGCGCGCCCCACGAGCCGGCCTTCACCGTGGAGTCGTTCGCCATCAGCGCCACCGGCCGACCGTCGATGGTGGCGGTGCCGGTGACCACGCCGTCGGCGGGCAGCCCATCGGCGAGCACGTTCGCGTAACGGCCGTCCTCCGCGAAGCTGCCCTCGTCGATCAGCAGCGCGATCCGCTCCCGGGCGAACAGCTTGCCGGACTTCGCCGCCGCTTCGTGGTACTTGCGTGCGCCGCCCTGCTCGATGCGGGCACGCACCTCCCCCAGATCCGAGTGCTCAGCCACGATCGCGACTGTACCCGGATCCGGCGGCGCGCCCGCACCGCCGTTATGCCGGAATGGTCCTGGTCCGCGGACCGGCGCGCAGCACCTGCGACGACAGCTCACGCCCGACGATGCGTTCCGCGGCCCCCGCCGCCTCGATCATCGCCGCCAGGTCGATACCAGTCCCCACGCCCATGTCCTCGACCATGTACACCAGTTCCTCGGTGGCGATGTTGCCGCTGGCGCCCGGGGCGTACGGGCAGCCGCCCAGCCCGCCCACCGACGCGTCGAAGTCGTCCACGCCCA
>DAITAE010000154.1:0-8848 GCA_036824445.1 Streptosporangiaceae bacterium
TGTGGGCCAGGACCTTGTGCCCGTTGTCAAGCTCCACCCGGAAGAAGGCATTCGGAAGTGATTCCACAATCGTGCCTTCGATCTCGATGGCGCCGTCCTTCTTGGGCATATCCTCCGCGCTTTGCTCTAGGCCCGCCAGCAGCCGTCCGTTAGTCGGCCACTCGCAGGTGTGGTTTCCGTGATCGTGCTGCTCACGACCACATAGCCTCTGCAGCTGCCCCGCAGCCCTGGGCGCATGCTCACACATGATCACCAGGTGCGGGCGGGGCCAGAAAATAGCTGCCCCGCACCGGCGCACAAGCCAGCCAGGGGCAGCTCACAGGCCGCAGCAGAGTCTACGCGACATGAGCTGTCTATGCGAACTGCGATAGGGCGCCGGATATTCCCGCCCGCTTGGGTGAAGGGCGGCACGGGCGCCGCTGCCGCGGCCGGTCAGCGGTCGTGACGGCGCCGGTCCCCGTGCGGCGGCCCGCCGGTGATCCACCGCCCCAGCAGGATGAGGCCATAGGGCCCGGCGACCCATAGGAACCACAGGTTGTCGGGGTGCCCGGCGAGCAGCCAGACGAAGAATGCCACCAGGCTCACCGAGAGCCACGACCCGAGGGCGGCCCGCCAGGCCGGGGACATGCGCCCGGGCCCCATCAGCCACGGCAGCGGCGGCGGACCGGATCCACCCCGGGGGTCCCGGTGCAGCGAGGCGTCGGGCAGCTTGTAGAGATCGATCCCCGGCAGGTCCGCCAGCAGCTCATCCAGATCGCCCAGGGTTTTGGCCGCGTACGTCTTCTCGAGCCGCTCGTTGAACTCCTCGGCCGTCAGCCTGCCCGCCGCATGATGCTCGCGCAGCAGCGCGGCGGTCCGGTCGCGGTCCGCGTCCGAGGCACGGATCCTGGGGTCACTGGCCATCGGCATCCTCCTCAGCTGTTGGACCGTGCCAGTTCGCGGGGCGGCAGCTGTGCCAGCCGGGCGAAGCCATCTCTGCCTCCATCGACGGCCGTGAGCACCCGCGGCCCGTCCGCAGTGATCGCCACCGTGTGCTCGAAGTGGGCGGCCGGGCTGCCGTCCTCGGTCACCACCGTCCAGCCGTCGTCCAGCAGCCGGGTGCCGGGGCCGCCCAGCACGAGCAGCGGCTCGACGGCAAGGGCCATCCCCTCCGCCAGTGCCGGCCCCCGGCCTGGCCGCCCGGCGTTGGGCACCGGGGGATCCATGTGCATCTCGCTGCCGATGCCGTGCCCGCCGTAGTCCTCGACGATCCCGTACTTCCCTGCCGACCCGGCACACCGCTGCACCGCGTGCGAGATGTCGCCGATCCGGGCGCCGGGCTGGGCGGCCGCAAGCCCGTGCCACAGTGCCCGCTCGCAGGTGTCGATCAGCCTGGCGAGCCCGGCCGTGACCGTGCCGACGGGCACGGTGAGGGCGGCGTCGGCGTGCCAGCCATCCACGACCGCCCCGCAGTCGATCGACACCACATCGCCGTCGCGCAGCAGCCGGGCAGGTCGCGGGATCCCGTGCACGATCTCGTCGTTGACGCTGGCGCAGATCGTCGCCGGGAATCCGTGATAGCCCAGGAACGAGGGGGTCGCACCGGCCGACCGGATCTCGGCGGCGGCGATAGCGTCCAGTTCGGCCGTGCTGACCCCAGGCGCCACCGCCGCCGCCGCCGCGCTCAGGGCGCTGGCGACCACCTGCCCCGCTGCGGCCATCGCAGCCAGTTGTGCCGCCGTCTTGACCTGTATGGCCGGCTCGCGCCTAATCCGCATGATGCCTCCGGATCCCCCTTTACCGTACCCCGGCGTGGACGGGGGCCGCCTTACTGGATGAAACGGCGCAAGGCGTTCAGGGCGCGGTCGGTGATCTCGTCCACGGGTCCGGTGGCGTCGATGCCGAGCAGGATGCCCTCGTCGGCGTAGAACGCGATCAGCGGCGAGGTCTGCTGCTGGTAGACCTCGATCCGGTGCCTGATCGTCTCCTCGCGGTCGTCGTCGCGCTGGAACAACTCGCCGCCGCAGTCGTCGCAGATGTCGGGCCGGGACGGCGGGTCGAACGTTGCGTGCCACACCCGCCCGCAGCGCCGGCAGGTGCGCCGGCCCGACAGGCGGCGCACCACCTCATCGTCGTCCACGACCAGCTCCAGCACCACGTCCAGCCTGGTGTCCCAGGCCGAGAGCAGCTTCTTGAGCGTCTCGGCCTGCGGGACGTTCCGGGGAAACCCGTCGAGCAGGAACCCGGTGCCGGCGTCGTCGTCGGCCAGCCTGTCGGTGACCATCGCGATGGTGATCTTGTCGGGGACAAGGTCGCCGCGCTCCATGTACGCCTGGGCGCGGCGGCCGAGCGCGGTGCCGTGGCTGACATTGTCGCGGAAGATGTCACCTGTCGAGATCTTCGGGATGGACAGGTGCGACGAGAGGAACTGGGCCTGTGTCCCCTTGCCCGCACCGGGGGGGCCCACGAGGACGAGACGCACTACCGCAGGAAACCCTCGTAGTTGCGCTGCTGGAGTTGGCTCTCGATCTGCTTCACCGTGTCCAGCCCGACGCCCACCGCGATCAGGATGCTCGTGCCGCCGAAGGGGAAGTTCTGTGTCGCGCCGACCAGTGCCAGCGCGATCATCGGGATGAGGGCGATGACACCCAGGTAGACCGAGCCCGGGGCGGTGAGCCGACTGAGGACGTAGCTGAGGTATTCGGCGGTCGGCCCGCCCGGGCGGATGCCGGGGATAAACCCGCCGTACTTCTTCATGTTGTCGGCGACCTCGGTCGGGTTGAACGTGATCGACACGTAGAAGTAGGTGAAGAACACGATGAGCACGAAGAACGAGATCATGTAGATCGGCGAGTCACCCCTGACCAGGTGCGTATCGATCCAGACGTACCAGCCCTGCGGGTGCTGCTGGTTCCCGAAGATGGTGCTGGCCAGCTGGGGGATGTAGAGCAGCGATGACGCGAAGATGACCGGGATGACACCCGCCTGGTTCACCTTCAGCGGAATGTAGGTCGAGGTCCCGCCGTACATCTTGCGCCCGACCATCCGTTTGGCGTACTGGACCGGGATCCGGCGCTGGGCCTGCTCCATGAAGACCACGAAGGCCACGATGGCCACGCCCACCAGGACCACCAGGCCGAAGGTGAACGCGTGCTTGGCCCGGTAGATGTTGAGCATCTCACCGGGAATGACTGCGATGACCTGGGTGAAGATCAGGATGGACATGCCGTTGCCGACGCCGCGGTCGGTGATCAGCTCGCCCAGCCACATGATGACGGCGGTGCCCGCGGTCATGCAGATCACCATCGTGGTGATGGTGTAGACCGAGTCGTTCGGGATCAGTGGCTGGGTGCAGCCCACGCTGCCGAACAGGTTGCCGGACCGGGCCAGCGCCACGATCCCGGTGGACTGCAGGATGGCCAGGCCCACGGTGAGGTACCGGGTGTACTGGGTGATCTTGGCCTGGCCCGCCTGGCCCTCTTTCCGCAGCGTTTCCAGCCGGGGGATGACCACCGCAAGCAGCTGCAGAATGATGCTGGCGGTGATGTAGGGCATGATGCCGAGCGCGAACACCGACAGCTTCAGCAGCGCCCCGCCACTGAACAGGTTGACCAGCGCGAAGACGTTCCCGCCGTTCTTGCTGGCCAGCCCGATGCACGCGTGGACCGCCGACTCCGAGACTCCCGGGGTCGGCAGCGCCGACCCCAGCCGGAAGACGGCGACGATGAAAACGGTGAAGAGCAGCTTCCGGCGCAGGTCTGGCGTCCGGAATGCCCGGAGGAACGCGGTCAGCATGCGTCGTCCTCAGATCGATCGGTCAGCACAAGGGCGCGGCACCCGCGCGGCGCAACCCGCCGCGTGTGGCTGCCGCCTGTGGCCGCCGCAGTGTAACGCGCTTGCTGCACTGTAACAGCCAGCGCGCGGTGGTCGGCACCGGCGCGAGCTACCCGGTCAGCCGGCTCGGGCTCCCCGGTAGCGGCGCGACGGGCGCTACGGCCAGTAATCACTGTGGCGGTATCTCAGAGCTGCGTGACGGTTCCTCCGGCGGCGGTGATCTTCTCCTTCGCGGCGGCCGAGAAGGCGTGCGCGCTGACCCGCCACGCCGCCCCGGCCTCACCGTTGCCCAGCACCTTGACAAGCTCGCCGGCTCGCACGGCCCCCTTCGCGGCCAGGCTCTCGGGGGTGACGTCGCCGCCGCCGGGGTAGAGCTCGGTGAGCCGCCCGATGTTGACGACCTGGTACGCGGTCTTGAACCGCACGTTGGAGAAGCCCTTCAGCTTCGGCACCCGGCGGTGCAGCGGCATCTGGCCACCCTCGAACGCCACGGCCACCTTGCCGCGGGCCCTGGTGCCCTTGGTGCCCCGGCCGGCCGTCTTGCCCTTCGACCCCTCACCCCGGCCCACCCGGGTCCGCTCCGTGCGCGCACCCGGGGCCGGGCGCAGGTGATGGAGCCTCAGGCCCCTGCCCGCGCCTGCCATGTTTAGTCCACCTCCTCGACGGTGACCAGATGGCGCACCGCCTGGATCATGCCCCGGAACTCGGGCCGGTCAGCCTTGACGACCACGTCGCCGATCCGCTTCAGCCCGAGCGAGCGCAACGAGGCCCGCTGCTGGGCGGTGCCGCCGATCCCCGACCTGGTCTGGGTTACCTTCAACTGTGTCATCGGCCTGCTCCCGGTCAGCCGTTGCCCGCCGCCGCGGCCGCCGCCGCGCGGGCGCGCAGCATCGCCGCGGGCGCCACGTCCTCGATCGGCAGCCCGCGCCGGGCCGCGATCTCCTCCGGGCGGTTGAGGCTCTTCAGCGCGACCACCGTGGCGTGCACCACGTTGATCGGGTTCGACGACCCCAGCGACCGCGAGAGCACGTCGCTCACGCCCGCGCACTCCAGCACGGCGCGCACCGGGCCGCCGGCGATGACCCCGGTCCCGGGGCTCGCGGGCTTGAGGAGCACCACGCCGGCCGACGCCTCTCCCTGCACCGTGTGCGGGATCGTGCCGCCGATCCGGGGCACCCGGAAGAACTGCTTCTTGGCCGCCTCGACGCCTTTGGCGATCGCGGCGGGCACTTCCTTGGCCTTGCCGTAGCCCACGCCGACCATGCCGTTGCCGTCACCCACGATGACCAGGGCGGTGAAGCTGAACCGCCGCCCGCCCTGCACCACCTTGGCGACGCGGTTGATGGTCACCACCCGCTCGAGGTAGGCGGTGCCCTTGTCGGCACCGCCCCGGCGGTCGTCACGGCGGTCCCGCCGCTCGCCGCCGCTGCCACGCCGCGGAGTCGCTGCCATCAGAACGTCCTTCCAGTGTTGTCTCGGGCCTTGCCGCTCACAGCTTCAGCCCGCCTTCCCGTGCCCCGTCCGCGAGCGCGGCGACGCGGCCGTGATAGGCGTAACCACCCCGGTCGACCACCGCGGTCGTGACGCCGGCCTCCTGGGCGCGGCGGGCCAGGAGCTCTCCCACCTGCCGCGCCTTGGCCGTCTTGTCACCGTCGGCGTCCCGGATGCCGGAATCCAGGGTAGACGCCGCGGCGACCGTACTGCCCGCGCCGTCGTCGACCAGCTGGGCGAAGATGTGCCGGGCCGACCGCTTGATGGCCAGCCGGGGGCGGCCGGCCGTGCCGCTGACCTTCTTGCGGACGCGCAGGTGCCGCCGCGCCCGCAGGGACGTCCGCGCGGTGGTGTGCCTGCCGGCCCTGGTCCTGGTAGCAGCCATGTCTTACTTCCCAGCCTTCCCGACCTTGCGGCGGATGTGCTCGCCGGAGTACCGCAGGCCCTTGCCCTTGTACGGGTCTGGCTTGCGCAGCTTGCGGATGTTGGCGGCGACTTCGCCCACCTGCTGCTTGTCGATCCCCTCGACCACCAGCCTGGTGGGGGTCTCCACCCGCAGCGTGATCCCTTCCGGCGGGCTGACGGTGATCGGGTGGCTGAAGCCCAGCGAGAACTCCAGGTTGCTGCCCCTCGCCTGGACCCGGTAGCCAACGCCGACGATTTCCAGTGTCTTGCTGTAGCCCTCGGTCACCCCGGTCACCATGTTGGCGACCAGCGACCTGGACAGGCCGTGCAGCGCGCGCACGTTGCCCTCGTCGTTCGGCCTGGTGACGGTGATGACGCCGTCGCTCTGGGACACCTCGATGGGCTCGGCCACCTCAAGTGACAGCTTCCCCCTGGGCCCGGTGACGGTGACTTCGCGGCCGTCGATGGTGACGTCGACGCCGCTGGGAATCGGCACGGGCATGCGTCCGATACGTGACATCGCCGCCTCCTCACCAGACGTAGGCGAGGACTTCCCCGCCCACGCCGCGCCTGACCGCCTGCCTGTCGGTCAGCAGGCCCCCCGAGGTGGAGATGATGGCGATGCCCAGCCCTCCGAGCACCCGCGGCAGGTTGTCCTTCTTCGCGTACACCCGCAGCCCGGGCTTGGACACCCGCTTGAGCCCCGCGATCGACCGCTCACGGGTCGGCCCGTACTTGAGCGAGATCACGAGGTTCTTGCCGACCTCGGCATCCTCCACGCGCCAGCCGGCGATGTAACCCTGCTGCTGGAGGATCTCCGCGATATGGACCTTGATCGTGGAGGAGGGCATGCCAACCGTTTCGTGGTATGCCGCGTTGGCGTTGCGCAGACGGGTCAGCATGTCTGCGATCGGGTCGGTCATGGTCATGGCCTGGTGGCCTTCCTCGCCGTGGTATCCCTGCGGACCTGCGGCGTTCTCGTCGTTGCCCGGGTGCACCCGGGCGGGTTGTGCTGGCTCTCGATGTCGTCGGTTACCAACTGGACTTGGTGATGCCGGGCAGCTCACCGCGGTGGGCCATGGACCGGAAACAGATCCGGCACAGCCCGAACCTCCGGTACACCGCCCGGGGGCGCCCGCACCGCGAGCACCGGGTGTACCCGCGCACTTTGAACTTCGGCTTGCGGTTCGCCTTGACGACGAGCCCCTTCTTCGCCACTGTCAGCTCTCCTTGAACGGGAATCCGAGCCGACGCAGCAGCGAACGGCCCTCGTCGTCGTTGGTGGCGGTCGTGACCACGGTCACGTCCATCCCGCGCTGGCGGTCCACCTGGTCTGGGTTGATCTCGTGGAACATCAGCTGCTCGGTGAGGCCGAACGTGTAGTTCCCCCTGCCGTCGAACTGCCGGTCGCTCAGCCCCCGGAAGTCGCGGATCCGGGGCAGGGCCAGCGTCAGCAGCCGGTCGAGGAACTCCCACATCCGGTCGCCGCGCAGGGTCACGTGCGCGCCGATCGGCATGCCCTCACGGAGCTTGAACTGGGCGATCGACTTCCTCGCCCGGGCCACGGCCGGCTTCTGCCCGGTGATGATGGCCAGGTCCCGTACCGCGCCCTCGATGAGCTTGGCGTCCCGCGCCGCCTCGCCGACCCCCATGTTGACAACGATCTTGGCCAGGCCGGGGACCTGCATGACGTTGGCGTAGCCGAACTCCTCACGCAGCGCGGGCGCGATCTCGGACCGGTAAAGGTCCTTCAGGCGCGGCGGGACGCGCTCGGCGGCGGCCTGCTCTGCCGTTGTTGCTGTCATCAGATGTCCTTACCGCTCGCGCGCGAGATCCGGACCTTGGCCTGGCTATCGTCCGCCTCGTCGATCCGGTAGCCAGCCCGGGCCGGCTTCTTGGTGTCCGGGTCGACCAGGGCGACGTTGCTCACGTGGATCGGCGCTTCCTGGGTCACGATGCCGCCCTCCTTGGCGCCCCGTGCCCCCTGGAAGTTGACCTTCGTGTTCTTCCGGATGATGTTGACTCCCTGGACGAGCACCCGCCGCCGGGACGGGTAGGCGGCGATGACCTTGCCCTCCCGGCCGCGGTCCTTGCCGGCCAGCACCACCACGGTGTCGCCCTTCTTGATCTTCATTCCGGCCTGCTTGTGTCCTGCCTGCGTCTGCCTGGCCATCACAGCACCTCCGGCGCGAGCGAGATGATCCGCATGAACCGCTTCTCCCGCAGTTCGCGGCCGACCGGGCCGAAGATGCGGGTCCCGCGCGGGTCACCGCCGTCACGGATGAGGACGGCCGCGTTCTCGTCGAAGCGGATGTAGGAGCCGTCCCCCCGGCGGCGTTCCTTACGTGTGCGCACCACCACTGCCTTGACCACGTCGCCCTTGCGCACCCCCGCACCCGGAAGGGCGTCCTTCACCGTTGCGACGATGACGTCGCCGATGCCCGCGTATCGCCGGCTGGAGCCGCCGAGCACCCGGATGCACAAGAGCTCCTTGGCTCCGGTGTTGTCGGCGACCTTGATCCGCGACTCCTGCTGGATCACGTCAACTCCTGCTTCTTGACGCCGGCCTGCGCGGGCCTGGCGGGGTTCGTGGTGGCTCTGGTGAGGGCTGTCGGGCCGTGGTTGTGGTTACTTCGCCTTCTCCAGGATCTCGGCGACCCGCCAGCGCTTGGTCGCCGACAGCGGCCGGGTCTCCATGAGCCGGACGCGGTCGCCGACGCCGCAGGCGTTCTCGCCGTCGTGCGCCTTGTACTTCTTGGTGCGGCGGATGACCTTGCCGTACTTGGGGTGCTTCACCCGGTCCTCGACGATGACCACGACGGTCTTGTCCATCTTGTCGCTGACGACGTAACCCTCGCGGATCTTGCGGTAGCCCCGGCCGACGCGACCGGCCTGGGCAGGCGCGCCACCCTGATCCTCACTCACTCTCTTCCGCCTCCTCGGCCTCCTCGGCGCCGTATTCCGCCTCGTCGGCGAAGGTCACGATGCCAAGCTCACGCTCGCGCTTCACCGTGTAGATGCGGGCGATCTCCTTGCGGACGGCGTGCAGCCGCCCGTGGCTCTCCAGCTGTCCGGTCGCGGCCTGGAAGCGGAGGTTGAACAGCTCCGTCTTCGCCTCGGCCAGCTTGCTGTCGAGCTC
>DAITAE010000155.1:0-8802 GCA_036824445.1 Streptosporangiaceae bacterium
CCGGCAACCTGCTGGGCGGGGAGCAGTCCGGGCACATCGCCGGGGTCGGCTTCGATCTGTACGTGCGGATGATCGGGGAGGCGGTCAGCGAGCTGCGCGACTCGGGCCCGGCCGAGCGGCCCGAGGTCCGGGTGGAGCTGCCGGTCAACGCCCACATCCCGCACGAGTACGTGCCCGGCGAGCGGCTCCGCCTGGAGGCCTACACGCGGATCGCCGCCGTCGACTCCGACTCCGACATCGCCGCGGTTCACGCCGAGCTCACCGACCGGTACGGGCCGCCGCCTGAGCCGGTGCTGACCTTGCTGGCGGTGGCCCGGCTGCGTTCCCAGGCCCGGCGGGCCGGGCTCACCGACATCACGCAGCAGGGCACCCACATCCGGTTCTCGCCGGTGGAGCTGCCCGATTCGCGGCAGGTCCGGGTGGCGCGGCTGTACCCGAAGACCGTGCTGAAGCCCACGGTGCGTACCATGCTCGTACCGGTGCCCAGGGCCACCCCTGGCCAGCGGCCTTCAGCCCCCGCGCCGCCCGGCGCCCCGCTGCTGCGCGACCAGGAACTGCTCGCCTGGTGCGCACAGCTGGTCGAGGCGGTGTTCGGCGAGGACCGTCCGGCCGGGCCGGCCGGCCCAGCCGCACCGGCCGAACAGACCGGACAGGCTGGCCAGACCGGACAAGCTGGACAGGACAGGCAGGCCCGGCGGGCCGGGTCGGACGCATGACGGCCGCGCCGGCCGGATCGGACGCTCGAGAAGGGACGTCGCGGTGCTCCGCACTTCGATCAAAGTGACCGCTGGCATCCTGGCCGTGCTGGGCGGGCTGACCGCCTGCGGGACCGTCCGGATGGGGCAGGCCGCGATCACGGGCGACCAGGGGATCTCCACGGCCACCCTGACCAACGAGGTCAACAATCTAGAGGCGGCCTACCGGGCCAGCAACGGGGCGGTCCAGCTGCAGTTCCCGCTGTCGCAGGCGCCGCGGCAGGTGCTGAGCTGGCTGGTGCGCTTCCGCATCCGGGAACAGATGGCCGTCCGCAACGGCGTCACCGTGACCCGCGCGGACAGCCAGCGGGCCCGCGCCGCCATCGAGGCACAAGCCCAGCAGAGCCACGTTTCGCTGGCCAACCTCGCGGTGGCCAACGGGCTGCCGCCGGACCTGCTGCCGGAACTCGGCCGGTACCAGGCGATCCAGACGGCACTCCTCCGCAAGCTCGATGGCGGCACGCTGCCGACCCAACAAAGCGCGCTACAGGCCCTCAGCCAGCAGTTCAACGCCATTCAGTGCCATGCGGCCAAGAGCCTGGCGATCAAGGTCAACCCGCAGTTCGGCCGGCTGGATTACGGCCAGCTGTCCATCATCCCCGCCGAGTCAGCGCTCTCCGCCCCGCAGGGCGGCGAGCCCACTCCCTCCCCCAAACCGCAGCTGACCCCGCAGTGCTGAGGATGTCCCGTGCTCCCGGCCGGCCGCGCAGCGGGCTGGAGGCCCACGGACGGCGCCCCGTGCCCTGCCCAGGCGTTGAGCGCCCGTGACCGATGACAGGCCCGGGGAAGCCCTGCTTCGCCTGGTGGCGGTCATGGACAAGCTCCGGGTTTCCTGCCCGTGGGACGCCCGGCAGACGCACGAGTCGCTCGCGCCGCATCTCCTGGAGGAGTGCTACGAGGCGCTGGACGCGCTGGAGAGCGGCGACCCGGCGGCGCTGCGCGACGAACTCGGCGACGTGCTGCTCCAGGTGGTGTTCCACGCACGGATCGCGGCGGAGGCCACCGACGGGACCGGCTACACCATCGACGACGTGGCCGAGGGCATCGTGGCGAAGCTGATCCGGCGCCACCCGCACGTGTTCGCCGACGTCACCGTCTCCGGCCCGGAGGAAGTCAAGCGGAACTGGGACGCGATCAAGGCGGCGGAGCGCGTGGGAGCCGGTGGGACATCCGCGTCGGTACTCGACACGGTCCCGTTCGGCCAGCCGGCCCTGACGCTGGCCGCCCAGCTCCAGCGCCGCGCCGAGCGGGCCGGCGCGCCCGCGGACCTTGCCGACCTGTCACCGGGTGGCCACGCCGGCAGCGATGTGCCCGACGACGGCGGTGACGACAGCGATGGGCACGGCAGCGACGCCGGCAGCCATAGGCCCGACGGCGGCCGCGCCGTCAGCGACGTCGGTGCCGAACTGTTCGCGCTGGTGGCACGGGCACGCCAAGCCGGGCTCGACCCGGAGCTGGAGTTGCGCGCGGCGGCACGCGCCTACCGCGACCGCGTCCGCGCCTGGGAACGCCCCGGGCGCCGCTAGCCGACGCAGGCCGTGTCGTCAGGCGTCGGCGTGGCCGGCGCGCCAGGGCGGGGCGGCTCGATTAGGCTCGATAATCGATACCTCTGTGCAACTGTCAGGAGTCACCCGTGGCCTCCATCGAAGCGGTCTTCGCCCGGCAGATCCTGGATTCGCGGGGCAACCCGACCGTGGAAGCCGAGGTGGTGCTCGATGACGGCACGCTAGGCCGGGCGGCGGCCCCCAGCGGGGCATCGACCGGCGCGTTCGAGGCGGTCGAACTCCGCGACGGGAACAACGACTACGGCGGCAAGGGGGTCACCCAGGCGGTCCAGGGGGTCATCGAGGAGATCCAGCCGGCGCTGCTGGGTTACGACGCCGACGACCAGCGCCTGGTCGACCAGGCCATGATCGATCTGGACCGCACCCCGGACAAGTCCAGGCTCGGCGCCAACGCGATCGTCGCCGTCAGCATGGCCGTCGCGAAGGCCGCCGCCGAGTCCGCCAGCCTGCCGCTGTTCCGCTACCTGGGCGGGCCCAACGCCCACCTGCTCCCGGTGCCGTTGATGAACATACTTAACGGCGGTGCCCACGCGGACAACAGCGTCGACATCCAGGAGTTCATGATCGCTCCGGTGGGAGCGGCCACTTTCGAAGAGGCCGTGCGCTGCGGCGCAGAGACCTACCACGCGCTGAAGTCCGTGCTGAAGCAGCATGGCCTCGCGACCGGAGTGGGGGATGAGGGCGGCTTCGCCCCCGATCTCCCCGGCAACCGGGCCGCCCTGGATCTCATCGTGGAGGCGATCGGCAAGGCCGGGTTCACCCCCGGGCTCGACGTGGCGCTGGCCATCGACGCCGCAGCCACCGAGTTCTACGCCGACGGGTCCTACACGGTCGAGGGCAAGGCCCGCACCGCCGACAAGCTGACCAGCACCTACGCGGAATGGCTGGACGCCTACCCGATCGTCTCGCTGGAGGACCCGCTGGCCGAGGAGGACTGGGCGGGCTGGCAGGCACTCACCGCCGCGATCGGCGACCGGGTCCAGATCGTCGGCGATGACATTTTCGTCACCAACCCCGAGCGGTGCCGCCGCGGCATCGCCGAGGGCGCCGCCAACGCCCTCCTGGTCAAGCTGAACCAGATCGGCACGATCACCGAGACGCTGGACGCGGTCGCGCTCGCGCAGCGCAGCCGTTATGCATGCATGATCAGTCACCGGTCAGGCGAGACGGAGGACACCACGATCGCGGACCTCGCGGTGGCGGTCAATTGCGGGCAGATCAAGGCCGGGGCCCCGGCCAGGTCGGAGCGGGTCGCGAAGTATAACCAGCTGCTGCGGATCGAGGAGCTGCTCGAGGACGCCGCCGAGTACGCCGGCGCCGCCGCCTTCCCCCGGACGCCGACGGGGCAGTAATGCCGGAGCGCAGGCGGCCACAGCCACCAGAGCGATCCCGGTTCACCAGCCGGGCCGCGGTGCTGGCGGTAGTCATCTGCGCGGTCGCGCTGAGCCTGGCCTACCCGGTGCGGGAGTACATCGCCCAGTTCCGCCAGATCGGCCAGTTGCAGGCGCAACGGGAGATGATGCTGTCGCAGCTCCACACGCTGCAACGGCAGCAGCAGCGGCTCAACGATCCCGCTTACGTCGAGCAGCTTGCCAGGGACCGGCTGCACTTCTGCATGCCCGGCCAGACGTGCTACGTGATCATTGGCGGGTCTGGGTCCGGCTCCGCGGCGGCGCGGGCCGCTGGCACTCCCTGGTACGAGCGGCTGTGGAACTCGGTGCAGCAGGCGGACCGGGGCGGGCCGGGCAGGCCAAATTGATGACCGACGAGGCGGCGGTCGAGCGGCAACTGGGGCGCCCGCCGCGGGCCGTCCGCCGGGTCGCGCACCGCTGCCCGTGCGGGCTCCCGGACGTGGTGGAGACCGCGCCGCGCCTGTCCGACGGGACGCCGTTCCCGACCCTGTACTACCTGACCTGCCCGCGCGCGGTAGCCGCGGTCAGCAGGCTGGAGGCGGCCGGCGCGATGCGGGAGATGCAGCAGCGGCTCGCGAGTGACGCCGTGCTGCGGCGTGCCTACCTGGCCGCGCACCGCGACTATCTCGCGAGGCGGGACGAGGCGGCCCGGGCGGCGGGGGTCGAGCCGCTTCCGCCCGGCACGCAGAGCGCGGGGGGGATGCCCGACCGGGTCAAGTGCCTGCACGCGCTGGCCGCCCACGAGCTCGCGGTGCCCGGAGCCAACCCGCTCGGGCGGCAGGCGGCGGAGGCGGCCGGGGCCTGGTGGGAGGCGGGCCCCTGTGTCGGCTCCGGGACCCGGTGAGCGTCCGGTGAACGCCGCCACAGCGGTGCGTGCCGCTACGGCAGTGCGTGTGGCGGCGATCGACTGCGGCACGAACTCACTGCGGCTGCTCGTCGCCGATGTGGACCCGGCCGCGGGCACGCTCGCCGACGTCGACCGGCGGATGGAGATCGTCCGGCTGGGGCAGGGCGTGGACGCCACCGGGCGGCTCGCCCCGGCGGCGCTGGCGCGGACGCTGCGGGCGCTCCGGTCCTACGCCGCGATCGTGGCGGCCACGAGGGCGTCGGCGGTGCGGATAGTGGCGACCAGCGCCACACGGGACGCGGCGAACGCGGCCGATTTCGTGACCGGAGTTCGCGCAGTGCTCGGGGTCGATCCGGAGGTTCTGAGCGGAGACGAGGAGGCCCGGCTGTCGTTCACGGGCGCGACCACCGAGCTGGCGGGCGGCGCGGCGGACGCGCCGTACCTGGTCGCGGACATCGGCGGTGGCTCCACCGAGTTCGTGCTCGGGGATGCGGCCGCCGTGAGCGGCGCCGTCTCGGTGGACATCGGCTGCGTCCGGATGACCGAGCGGCACCTGCACGGTGATCCGCCGACCCCGGCCGAGGTGGCGGCCGCGCGGGCCGATATCGGCGCCGCGCTCGATGTGGTGGCCGCCACCATCGCGGGCACCGATGCCCGCACCCTGGTCGGCCTGGCCGGGTCGGTGACCACGGTCGCCGCGCTCGCGCTCGGGCTGGACGCCTACGACGCCGGCCGGATCCATCACGCCCGGATCGGGGCTGGCCAGGTGGGAGAGCAGACGGCACGGCTGCTGGCGCAGTCGCGCGCCGAGCGGGCGCGGCTGGGCGTGATGCACCCCGGCCGGGTGGACGTGATCGGCGGCGGGGCGCTGGTGCTCGAGGCGATCATGGCCCGCTTCGGGTTCAGAGAGGTACTGGCCAGCGAGCACGACATCCTGGACGGCATCGCCTGGTCGCTGGCGAGGGCCGGCGCCGGTGACCCTGGCCTGAGCCGGTGATGGGGCCTGCCGGGGATGTGGCCGGGCGGTGAGGGAGCCGGGCCAGTGACCGAACGCATGAGGGCTGGGCCCGGTGGCGATGCTCCCGACGGGCCGGCGCAGCCTGGCACCGGCTGGCCGGGTGACCCGGCAACCGCCGCCACGCCGGTCGCCCGCGACGCGGCCGGGGTGCGTGATCTCGCCGCCGGGGCGGGCACCGTGGCCGAGCTGGTGGCCAGGCAGTCGGTCTGCCATGCCTGCCCGCGGCTGGTCGAATGGCGGGAACAGGTGGCTGCCGTCAAACGGCCGTCCTCGCGCGGCGAACGGTACTGGGGCCGTCCCATCCCCGGCTGGGGCGCCGAATGGCCGGCGGTGCTGATCGTCGGCCTCGCCCCGGCTGCCCACGGCGGCAACCGGACCGGACGGATCTTCACCGGGGATCGCAGTGGCGATGTCCTGTTCGCGTCGCTGTACCGGTGCGGGCTCGCCGCGCAGCCGACGTCGGTGGCGGCCGGGGACGGCCAGCGGCTGATCCGGGCGAGGATGGTCGCCGCGGTGCGGTGCGCACCACCCGCGAACAAGCCGACCGTGGCCGAACGAGACACCTGCGCTCCCTGGCTTTCGGCGGAGTACGCGCAGGTGGCCGCGTCGGTCCGGGTTGTCGTCTGCCTGGGCGCCTTCGCATGGCAAGCGGTGTGGCCGGTGCTGCGTTCGGCTGGCTTCGCGTTGCCGCGGCCGCGTCCCGCCTTCGGTCACGGCGCGGAGGTGCGGCTTGCCGTGACCGGTGGCGGGCACGACGGGCAGCGTGTCCTCCTCATCGGCTGCTATCACCCCAGCCAGCAGAACACGTTCACGGGCCGGGTGACACCGGCGATGCTCGATGCTGTTTTCCAGCGTGCGCGGTCGGAGGCGGGTCTGGCCTGAAGGCCCGCGGCCGCAGCACCCAGTGCCGCCAGCGGCGCCGCGAGCACGGTGGGTGCCGGCCAGTAGCGCCGCAGGCACGGTACCGGCCGGCAGCGCGCATGCACAGTGCCGCGCTGCGATCACTCTCTGTACACAATCATTCCCAAAAAAAGGTAAAATTGTAACGCTATGCATTCAGCGATGATGGCGGAATTGGATATTTGCACCGCAGGGGATCTTTCTTCACCCCATTGCCCGGTCTCGAATTATCGGGGCCGACCGAGGTATCATTGCCCAGCCCCCGTAGCCCAAAGGAAGAGGCCGGCCCCCTAAAAGGGTCCCCAGTGTCGGTTCGACCCCGACCGGGGGCACACCCGTGTCCAGGCCCTGGACCTGCAGCGATCTAGGCATATCCGGCCGCCAGCGGCCCGGCCTCGCGCCGGCCGGGCGAGGTGACCGCGGGCCCAGATCGCGACGGATAAACCACCATTCAGGTTCAAGCATTGATCACGTTCGGGTAACTCGCGCGCAAGTGAATGGATAATGCTCGTTTCCGATGCTGTGAGCAGGCCATTTGCGATTCGGGAAGTTGTGATCTGGCAACGAACTATCGGCCGGCATGGCCAGCCGGGACGCCATTCGGCGCGGTGCGGCTGGGCGCGCGCAGGCCGTCTCACTATCGGGCGCCGTCAGGACCTTTCGCCTGAGCGCCGCGTAGCCCTTCCGCCGGGACGCCGCATGGCTCTTGCGCCGGGACGCCGCATGGCTCTTGCGCCGGGACGCGGTCTGGCGCTTCGGCCTGGGCGCTGTATGACCGCTCTCTGAGCCGGCCGCATGGCTCTTCCGTGCAGGCGCCATATGGCCCTTCGTGTGGCCCTTCCCATGCACACGCCGTTTGGCTCCGGTTGGGCGCCGTTCCGCCCTTCCACCCAGGCAGGGAATGGTCGTTCGGTGCCGCGCCTGCCGTATCTGTGGCTGCGGCGGTCAGCCGCTGGCGTCGGGACCGGCCCGGGTGAGGTTGATGCGCAGGACGACCCGCCGCTCGCGCTCCATCGCCGCCCGGTAGTCGTCCCAGTCGGAGTGCTCACCGGCGATCCGCCGGTAGTAATCGATGAGGATCTCCATAGCATCGGGCAGCGGGATGATCTCCGCCTCGCCCTCGACCTGAACCCAATCGCCGAAGAAGCCGTCGTTGATGACGCAAAGCGACGCCCGGGCGTCACGCCGCAGGTTCCTGGTCTTGATCGCGGCCTCGCGGGTGCTGATCAGCACCCGGCCCTTCTCGTCGACCGCGCACAGCACCGGGGAAAGCTGCGGCCGCCCATCTGACCTGGACGTTGCGAGAACCGCCCGGTGGTGGGCATGCAGGAACTCACGCGCCAGATCAAGATCCATGTCAGGCGTAGTTGAGGCGCATGCGGCGCTGCCGCTCGTACTCGTGCACGATGGCACTCGCGTAGCCGTGCGAGAGCCCGTGCTCGTCCGACAGCCAGTGGGCGCGTTCCTCACATCTGAGGAACGCTGGTCCCGATTCCAGGCTCTTGAACCACTCGACCAGGTCACGTCCGGTTACGGACGGGATGCGCGCGATCAGATTCTTATGCGTCTCCAGGGAGTGGTTCAGGGTCACGAGCACCTCCAGGGCCGGCCGACTCCTTGCTGTCGAGCCTGCACTACGGGGACCTCCCTGACAACCCCCCAGCAGGTGCTATGTCGGCTGCCGGCCACTTCCGGGTCAGGACAGCCGCTCGACGATCATTGCCATACCCTGGCCGCCGCCCACACACATCGTTTCCAGGCCGAACGTCTTGTCGTGGAACTGCAGACCGTTCAGCAGCGTGCTGGTGATCCTGGCCCCGGTCATGCCGAACGGGTGGCCGACCGCGATCGCCCCGCCGTTGACGTTCAGCTTGTCGATGTCGATGGACAGCTCACGGTAGGAGGGGATGACCTGGGCCGCGAACGCCTCGTTGATCTCGACCAGGTCGATGTCGTCGATGGTCATCCCGGCCCGGTCCAGCGCCTGCAGGGAGGCCCCGACCGGGCCCAGCCCCATGATCTCCGGGGATAGCGCCGACAGGCCGGTGGCGACGATCCTGGCCAGCGGGGTTATCCCCAGGTCGGCCGCCTTGCGGTCGCTCATGATCACCACAGCCGCGGCGCCGTCGTTGAGCGGGCAGCAGTTGCCCGCCGTGACCGTCCCGTCCGGGCGGAACACCGGCTGCAGTGCGGCCACCTTCTCCAGGGTGGTGCCCGGCCGCGGGCCGTCATCCGCGGTCACGACCGTGCCGTCCGGCATCGTCGCCGGGGTGATGTCGCGCTGCCAGAACCCATTGGCGAGCGC
>DAITAE010000156.1:0-8794 GCA_036824445.1 Streptosporangiaceae bacterium
TTTACGCCGCCGCCAACGCCCGGGGGATGCAGGGTTACGCCGCCGGCCGTTGACGTTACGCCGTCGGCCGTTGACGCTGTGGCGTCAGCGGGGGAGCGCGGCGCCGCCAGATGACCGGAGAGCACGGTGACCGCGCGGCCGCCCAGCAGCACGCGTTCCCCCTCCACCCGTACGCGGACCGTGCCGCCGCGCGGCGAAGCCTGGTAACCGGTGAGGCTGGGCCGCCCGAGCCGCTGTGCCCAGAACGGGGCGAGCGTGCAGTGCGCGGAGCCGGTCACCGGATCCTCGGCAATCCCGACGGCAGGGGCGAAGAAGCGGGACACGAAGTCCGCGTCCGGCCGGGACGCCGGGGCGGTCACGATAACGCCGCGGGTGCCGGGTCCGGCCAGCGCCGCGGTGTCCGGGCGCAGCCCGGTCACCTCCTCCTCCCGCGCGAGGACCACCATGATGTCTTCCGTGGCCCGCCCGGTCCATACCGGGCTGGCCACCCCGAGCGCGGCCAGCAGCCCATCCGGGGCCGGCGCAGGCCCGGCGGGGCGGGCCGGGAAGTCGAGCACGATCAGGCCGTCCTCGCGGCGCGCGGTCAGCGGCCCGCTCACCGAATCGAACCGGACCGGCGCGGCCGGCTCCACCAGCCCGGTCTCGTACAGGATGTGGGCGCTGGCCAGGGTGGCATGCCCGCACAGGCTGACCTCTGCCACCGGTGTGAACCAGCGCAGCCCGTATCCGGCCGCCCGCGGCTCGACGAAGGCCGTCTCCGACAGGTTCATCTCGCCGGCGACCGACTGCATCCACCGCGCCTCCGCCGGGCCGTCGAGCAGGCACACCGCCGCCGGATTGCCCGCGAAGGCGTCCTCGGCAAAGGCGTCCACCTGGAATAGCCGCATGCCCGCAGCATACGGGCACGCGGCCCGGCTCAGCGGGGGGTGTCCGGGCCGGCCCGGAAGGCGGGACCGTGCCCAGGCACGATCGTCGTGGCCACCGCGAGGATGCGCTCCCTGCTTCTCTCCAGCGCCGCCTGGTCGGCGCCGAGCGGGTCGACCGCCGGGCCGTCCGGGCCCCACCAGGCGTGCGTGCACGCGTAGACGCCATCGGGGGTGGCGGCGAGGGTGGTGATGTCCTCGTTGGTGTGGCCGGGGGTCGCCACCAGCCGGACGGAGCCGGTGAGGGCGAAATCGCCGGGATCCCGGCTGACCCACAGGTCGCCGGTGTAGGTGGCCCAGTGGTCGTGGATGCCCGCGGACGGGAACAGGGCCGTGTTCACGGTGTGGTCGGGGTGGTGGTGGCTGAACACCACGTCCGTCACGTCGCCGGGCCCCGGCCCCGCCGCGGCCAGCGCGGCGAGCAGCGCGGCGCGGTCGGCCACCATCCCGGGGTCGACGATGATCACGCGCTCGCCGTCGGTGATGAGCACGACGGTGCTGGCGACCCGGTTGCCCCCCCGGACCTCCCGCACGTAGCCCTCGTGCAGGATGTGGATCTGGGCGGTGCCGGTCTCCGGAAACCCTGGTTCACTCATAACGGCTGACGGTACCGCCCGGACCGCGGCGGCGGTCAGGGCGGGGCCGCGCCGGGGGTGCGCGGTCCGTCAGGCGTTCTCGCGCACGAAGACGCGGCCGGGCCCGCCTACGCGGGAGCGGCCGGGACGGGGCTGGGCGGCCGGGACGGGGGAGCCTCCTCGGCGACGCCAGGAACCTCGGCCAGGCTGGCGGGCAGGTCGTCCGGGACCGGCGGGGGAGTTCCCCCGAACGCCGGGCAGATCGCCTGGTGCGCGCACCACTCACAGACGCGCCCGGGCCGTGGCCGCCAGTCGCGGCGCTGGTGGGCGCGCTCGATCGCCTGCCACAGCGCCTCGACCTTGCGTTCGGTGGCGAGCAGGTCGGACTCGTCGGGCTGGTAGCGCACGATCTCCCCGTTGCCGAGATACATCAGCTGGAGCATGGACGGCACCCGGCCCTGCGCACGCCAGATCGCGAGCGCATAGAACCTCATCTGGAACAGTGCCCGGGCCTCGAACTCCTCCGGCGGGGAGGTGCCGGTCTTGTAGTCGACGATCCGGATCTCGCCGCCCGGTGCGACGTCGAGCCGGTCGATGTAGCCGCGCAGGTGCAGGCCGGACGCCAGCTCGGCCTCAATCGACAGCTCGCGGTGGGCGGGCTCGATCCGCCGCGGATCCTCCAGGGTGAAGTACCGGTCGAGCATGACCCCGGCTCCCTCCAGCCAGGCCGCCAGCTCCGCCTCGTCCGCGAACAGGCTGGCGAGCTCAGGCTCCTCGGCGGTCAGCCGCTCCCATTCCGGCCCGACGAGCGAGTGAGCCGCCTGCGGCGTGCGGCCCGGCGCCGGCTGGTCGAACAGGTGCTCGAGAACGGCGTGCACGAGCGTCCCGCGTACCGCGGCCGGGCTCGGTGGCTCGGGCAGCCGGTCGATGACGCGGAACCGGTAGAGGAGGGGGCAGGTGAGGAAGTCGCCGGCGCGCGACGGAGACAGCGACCGGGCCGGGCGCGCGGCAGTGCCGTCCGCCGTCACCGGTGCCTCACCGGGCGCACCTGGCACGGCAGGTCCCGGGCCGGCGCCGGCCGTCGTCTCATCGCCCATGCCTGGAGAGTAGGGGACAGGCCCGACAGTTGCCGTGATTTCGGCGCGCGTCGCCCGGGCGGACCGTGGCACGCGGTCCCGCGGCCGCGCCGGCGGCCTGACACAGGGTGCCTCGGCCAGGACGTAGCATCGAGCATGTGGCAGGCATGACACCGGGCGAGCCGAGACCTCCTCGGCCGGGCCCGGCCGAGCCGAACCCAGGAGTGAGGATCGCCCGGCCCTTCGGGATCCCGGTTTTCATCTCGCCCTACTGGTTCCTTATCGCAGGCTTGTTCGTGTTCCTGTACGCGCGTGGCCTGGTCGAATCGGTACCCGGCACGCTGCGTTATGTCGTCGCCGCCGCCTTCGTGGTGCTCCTGTACGCGTCCGTGCTTGTCCACGAGCTGAGCCACTCCGTGGTGGCGAGGGGATTCGGCCTGCCGGTGCGCAGGATCCTGCTCTACCCGCTCGGGGGGTTCTCGGAGATCGAGCGTGAGCCGCCCACACCGGGCCGGGAGTTCCTCGTCTCGGCGGCGGGCCCGGCGGTCTCGCTTGCGCTGGCGGCCGGAGGGTACGCGCTGTACCGGGGGGTCCACGGCGGCGGCGTTCTCCGCGTGCTGCTCTTGCAGCTGATTATCGCGAACGTGCTGGTAGGTGTCTTCAATCTGCTCCCGGGCCTGCCGCTGGACGGCGGCAGGATGCTGCGTGCTGGCGTCTGGAAGCTGACCGGCCGCCCGGGGCAGGCGACGGTGGTGGCCGCCTGGGCCGGCCGGGTGCTGGCGATCGCCGTGCTGGTGATCCCGCTCGCGCTGTATGCCAGGACCAGCAACGGCATCCAGCTGTTCGACGCGGTCTGGCTGGCGGTGATCGCGGCCTTCATGTGGACGGGCGCCGGCCAGGCGCTGCGCGCGACCCGGGTACGCGAGCGGCTCCCGGGCCTGCAGGCGCGGACGCTCGCCCGCCGCGCCATCCCCATCCCGGCGAATCTGCCGCTGGCGGAGGCGATCCGCCGCGCCGACGCCGCCCAGGCGCGCGCCCTCGTGGTGGTCGACCACGAGGACAGGCCGATCGCGATCGTGAACGAGACCGCGGTGACGGCCACTCCGCCGCAGCGCAGGCCGTGGATCGAGGCCGGCGCGCTGGCGCGCACCATCGACCCGGGCCTGGTTCTGCCGGCCGATCTGTCGGGGATGGCCCTGATCGAGGCGGTGCGCCGCACGCCCGCGAGCGAGTACCTGCTTGTCGAACCGTCCGGCCAGGTGTTCGGGGTGCTCGCCACCGCCGACCTTGATCACGCCTTCGCCGGGAACTGACCCTGGCCCTGCGGGCACCGCTACCCTGTCGGGCGTGATCCGACAGCGCCGCGGCCCGTTCGCCCCGGGCGACCAGGTCCAGCTCACCGACCCGAAGGGCCGCCAGAACCTGGTCGTCCTCCAGCCAGGCAAGTCGTTCCACACGCACCGGGGTTCGCTGGCGCACGACGACCTGATCGGCTGCCCGGAAGGCAGCGTGGTGCGGTCCTCGGGCGGGACACCCTACGTGGCGCTGCGGCCGCTGCTCGCCGACTTCACCATCGCCATGACCAGGGGAGCGGCGGTCATCTACCCCAAGGACGCCGCCCAGATCATCGCCATGGCCGACATCTTCCCCGGCGCCCGGGTCCTGGAGGCGGGGGCAGGCTCGGGTGCCCTGTCATGCTGGCTGCTGCGGGCGGTCGGGGAGGCCGGGCTGCTCGTCTCCTACGAGCGCAGGGCCGACTTCGCTGACATCGCGCGCCAGAACGTCGAGCGGTTCTTCGGCGGCCCGCACCCGGCATGGCAGCTGCGGGCGGGAGATCTGGCTGACAAGGCGGCGGCCACCGGGACGGCGGCCAGCGGGACGGCGGCCAGCGGGGCGGCGGACGACCCGTTCGACCGTGTGATCCTAGATCTGGTCGCGCCCTGGGAGTACGCCGATACCTGCGCGCGCGTGCTGATCCCCGGCGGTGTGATCTGCTGCTACGTGTCCACCGTGACGCAGCTGTCGCGGACCGTGGAGACGATCAGGGAACAGGGGAGCTTCGACGAGCCGGCCGCCTGGGAGTCGCTGACCCGGGGCTGGCACGTCGACGGGCTCGCGGTGCGGCCCGACCACCGGATGATCGGCCACACCGGCTTCCTGGTGACGGCGCGCCGGCTGGCCGCCGGGACGACCCCGCCGCCCCGGCGCCGCAGGCCGGCCAAAGGCGCGCGGGACGCCGAGGCCGGATCGTAACCCGGCCCGGCGCAGGGCCCGGCGGCACGTGCCCGGGCAACGGCGATGGCCTGGGAGGCCGCCGCCAGTCCTGCCCGTGGCCATCGGCGACGGCATGATCACCAGTCGCCAGAATCAGGCCCGGCGGACGCGGCCAGGTTACGAGAGGGCCGCAGATAGGTAGGGTCTAGGTGGGACCTGCATTCGGAAGGAGGTGGGGGCGTGGCCAACCGTGATGACGGCTCGCTTTCCGCGCGACATGACGACCAGGTCAAAGGCCTCACCACGCAGATCTCATTCCTCGAGGAGGAAGTAGCGGTTCTGCGTCGCAGGCTTGCCGACTCGCCGCGGCAGGCCAGGCTGGTTGAGGAGCGGTTGCGGGAGGCCGAGGCCAGGCTGAGCTCCGTTACCGGGCAGAACGAGCGCCTCGCCGACACGCTGCGGGAGGCGCGCGACCAGATCGTGGCGCTGAAGGAGGAGGTGGACCGGCTCGCCAAGCCGCCTTCCGGCTTCGGCGTGTTCCTCGGCGCCTGCGAAGACGGCACCGCGGACGTGTTCACCGGCGGCCGCAAGATGCGGGTCAGCGTCAGCCCGGCGGTTGACCTTGACACGCTGCGGCCCGGCCAGGAAGTCGTGCTGAACGAGGCGCTCAACGTAGTCATCGCTCAGGGCTACGAGACGATCGGCGAGGTCGTCATGCTCAAGGAGATCCTGGAGGGCGGCGACCGGGCCCTGGTCATCTCCCACGCCGACGAGGAGCGCGTCGCGCGGCTGGCCGAGCCGCTGCGGCAGATGACCCTGCGCGGCGGGGACTCGCTGCTGCTTGAGCCGCGGTCCGGCTACGTATACGAGCGGATCCCCAAGGCCGAGGTCGAGGAGCTGATCCTGGAGGAAGTGCCCGACATCACCTACGCCGAGATCGGCGGCCTGTCGGCCCAGATCGAGCAGATCCGCGACGCCATCGAGCTTCCCTACCTGCACGCGGACCTGTTCAGGGAGCACCACCTGCGCCCGCCGAAGGGCGTCCTGCTGTACGGCCCGCCCGGCTGCGGCAAGACGCTGATCGCCAAGGCGGTCGCCAACTCGCTGGCCAAGAAGGTAGCCGCCAGGACGGCCGAGCAGGAGCGCGAGGGCAAGAGCTTTTTCCTCAACATCAAGGGGCCCGAGCTGCTCAACAAGTACGTCGGTGAGACCGAGCGGCACATCCGGCTCGTGTTCCAGCGGGCACGCGAGAAGGCCAGCGAGGGCATGCCGGTCATCGTGTTCTTCGACGAGATGGACTCCCTGTTTCGGACCCGGGGGTCGGGCATCTCCAGCGACGTGGAGAACACGATCGTCCCGCAGCTGCTCAGCGAGATCGACGGCGTCGAGGGCCTGGAGAACGTGATCGTGATCGGGGCCTCGAACCGGGAGGACATGATCGACCCGGCGATCCTGCGGCCCGGGCGGCTCGACGTCAAGATCAAGATCGAGCGGCCGGACGCGGAGGCGGCCAGGGACATCTTCTCCAAGTACATCCTCGCAGCCCTGCCGCTGCACCCCGACGACCTGGCCGAGCACGGGGGATCGCCCGCGGCCACGGTGGAGGCGATGATCCAGCGTGCCGTCGAGCGGATGTACAGCGAGACGGAGGAGAACCGCTTCCTCGAGGTGACCTACGCCAACGGCGACAAGGAGGTCCTGTACTTCAAGGACTTCAACTCCGGCGCCATGATCGAGAACATCGTGGACCGGGCGAAGAAGATGGCGATCAAGGAGTTCCTCGAGACCGGGCAGAAGGGGCTGCGCATCGCCCACCTGCTGACCGCGTGCGTGGACGAGTTCAGCGAGAACGAGGACCTGCCGAACACCACCAACCCCGACGACTGGGCGCGGATCTCCGGCAAGAAGGGCGAGCGGATCGTCTACATCCGGACCCTGGTCTCCGGCAAGCACGGGACCGAGGCCGGACGGTCGATCGACACCGTCGCCAACACCGGCCAGTACCTGTAGCGGTCGCGCCCGCGTACCGGCCGGCCGCGCAGGCCGAGTGGGCCGCGCGCGCCGGGTACGCCAGGTGCGCCTGGCCAGGGCTTTTGGCTGCCGGCCGGGCGGGGCACTCGCGGCCGGCGGGCTCCGGATCGGGCTACGCCGGCCGGCCCGGTGTGGAGAATGCTCACGCGAACCCCCGTTAGGCTTGCCGATATGAGCGTTCGCCGGGTGATGGGGACAGAGACCGAGTATGGCATCTCGGTGCCTGGCCAGCCGGGCGCCAACGCGATGGTGAGCTCATCGCAGGTGGTCAACGCCTACCAGGCGGCCACGTCGGCCCGGGCACGCCGGGCGCGGTGGGACTTCGAGGAGGAGAACCCGCTGCGTGACGCCCGCGGGTTCGACCTGACCCGGGAGGCGGCCGACGCGACCCAGCTGACCGACGAGGACCTCGGGCTCGCCAATGTCATCCTGACCAACGGGGCCCGGCTGTACGTGGACCACGCGCACCCCGAGTACTCGGCGCCCGAGACCACCAACCCGCGGTCGGCGGTGGTCTGGGACAAGGCCGGCGAGCGGGTGATGGCCGAGGCGGCGGCGAAGGCGGCGACGGTGCCCGGCACGTCCCCGATCCAGCTGTACAAGAACAACACCGACAACAAGGGCGCCTCGTACGGCTGCCACGAGAACTACCTCATGCACCGGGCGACGCCCTTCGCCGACATCGTGCGGCATCTCACCCCGTTTTTCGTCTCCCGGCAGGTCGTGTGCGGCGCCGGCCGGGTCGGCCGGGGCGCGGACGGCCGCAACGAGGGTTTCCAGATCAGCCAGCGCGCCGACTTCTTCGAGGTCGAGGTGGGGCTGGAGACGACGCTCAAGCGGCCGATCATCAACACCAGGGACGAGCCGCACGCCGACCCGGAGAAGTACCGCCGCCTGCATGTGATCATCGGCGACGCGAACATGAGCGAGGTCAGCACGTACCTCAAGCTCGGCACCACCTCGCTGGTGCTGGCGATGATCGAGGACAGGTTCCTGGACACCGACCTCGCGCTGGACGCGCCGGTCGCCGAGCTCCGGGCCATCTCGCACGACCCGTCCTGCCGGCACCTGGTCGCCCTGCGGGACGGCAGGCGGATGACCGGCGTCCAGCTCCAGATGGAGTACCTGGAGCGGGCGCGCAAGTACACCGAGGACAGGTTCGGCACCGACGTCGACGACATGACCGCGGACGTCCTGGACCGCTGGGAGTCGGTGCTGAACCGGCTGGCCGAGGACCCGATGCAGGCCTCCGGCGAGCTGGACTGGGTCGCCAAGCTGGAGCTGCTGGAGGGGTACCGGTCCCGGGACGGGCTCGGCTGGAGTCACCCGCGGCTGCAGCTGGTCGACCTCCAGTACTCCGACGTTCGCCCGGAACGCGGCCTGTACAACCGGCTGGTGGCACGGGGCCGGATGCACCGGCTCGTCACGGAGGCCGAGGTCACCCGGGCGGTGGAGAATCCGCCCGATGACACCAGGGCCTATTTCCGGGGCCGCTGCCTGCAGAAATACCCCGATTCGGTCGCCGCGGCCTCGTGGGACTCGGTGATCTTCGACATCCCGGGTCACGACTCGCTGCAGCGGGTGCCGACGCTGGAGCCGTTGCGGGGAACCCGCGCGCACGTCGGCGACCTGATCGACCGGTCCCGGACCGCCTCCGAGCTGGTGGCGGCGCTGACCGGCCAGGGCTGAGCCGGCGGCCGGGCGCGGCAGGACCCGTCCCGATACTGGAGCCCGATTCCAGGGTTGGGCATGCTGTCGGCAGGCGAGGATACGGTTGAGGCGGGGAGGAGCCCCGAGGACGACGGAGGTTGCACGGCATGGCGACAAAGGACACCGGCGGCCAGCGGCAGACTACCCGGCGTGGCGAGGACACCGAGGAGAGCAGCGCGCAGGCGAGCGAGGAGGTCAAGGAGCGCCAGGAGAAGCTGGCCGACGACGTGGACGCGATCCTGGACGAGATCGACGAGGTGCTGGA
>DAITAE010000679.1:0-2414 GCA_036824445.1 Streptosporangiaceae bacterium
TGCTCAACCCGCTCGGCGTGCCGGGCCGGATGAACGTCGGCCAGGTGCTCGAGACACACCTCGGCTGGGTCTCCAAGTCCGGCTGGAAGGTCAACGGCGAGGACGCCGCCTGGAAGAAGCGGCTGCGGCAGATCGGGGCGCGGGACGCGGAGCCGGGCACCCCGGTGGCCACGCCGGTCTTCGACGGCGCCCGCGAGGAGGAGATCACCGGGCTGCTCGGGAGCGCGCTGCCCAACCGCGACGGCGACCGGATGGTCGGTCCCAACGGGAAGGCGACCCTGTTCGACGGCCGGACCGGCGAGCCCTTCAAGGACCCGATCGCGGTCGGCTACATCTACATCCTCAAGCTGCTGCATCTGGTCGACGACAAGATCCACGCCAGGTCGACCGGCCCCTACTCGATGATCACCCAGCAGCCGCTGGGCGGGAAGGCGCAGTTCGGCGGGCAGCGGTTCGGTGAGATGGAGGTGTGGGCACTGGAGGCCTACGGCGCCGCCTACGCGCTCCAGGAACTGCTCACGATCAAGTCCGACGACGTCCTCGGCCGGGTCAAGGTGTACGAGGCGATCGTCAAGGGCGAGAACATCCCCGAGCCCGGGATCCCCGAGTCGTTCAAGGTGCTGATCAAGGAGATGCAGTCCCTCTGCCTGAACGTGGAGGTGCTCTCCAGCGACGGTGCCGCGATCGAGATGCGCGATACCGATGAGGACGTGTTCCGCGCCGCCGAAGAACTCGGCATCGACCTGTCCCGGCGCGAGCCGAGCAGCGTTGAAGAGGTCTGATCCGATCTACCCCAGGGGATATACAAGTGCTTGACGTTAACTTCTTCGACGACCTGCGCATCGGCCTGGCTACCGCGGACGACATCAGGCAGTGGTCGCACGGCGAGGTCAAGAAGCCAGAGACCATTAACTACCGCACGCTCAAGCCCGAGAAGGACGGGCTGTTCTGCGAGAAGATCTTCGGTCCCACCCGGGACTGGGAGTGCTACTGCGGTAAGTACAAGCGGGTCCGGTTCAAGGGCATCATCTGTGAGCGCTGCGGCGTCGAGGTCACCCGCGCCAAGGTGCGGCGGGAGCGGATGGGCCACATCGAGCTGGCCGCGCCGGTCACCCACATCTGGTACTTCAAGGGTGTGCCGAGCCGGCTGGGCTACCTGCTCGACCTCGCGCCCAAGGACCTGGAGAAGGTCATCTACTTCGCCGCGTACATGATCACGTACGTGGACGAGGAGGCGCGCGACCGGGACCTCCCGTCGCTGGAGGCCAAGTTCTCGGTCGAGCGCGGGCAGCTGGAGCAGCGGCGTGACGCCGACATCGAGGCCCGCCAGGCCAAGCTGGAGGCCGACCTCGCCGAGCTGGAGGCGGCCGGGGCCAAGGGCGACGCACGGCGCAAGCTCCGCGAGAGCAGCGACCGGGAGTGCCGCCAGATCCGTGACCGCGCCCAGCGGGAGATCGACCGGCTGGAGGAGGTCTGGAACCGGTTCCGTGGCCTCAAGGTCCAGGACCTGGAGGGCGACGAGCTGCTCTACCGGGAGATGCGCGACCGGTACGGCCGCTATTTCCGCGGCGGCATGGGCGCGCAGGCGATCCAGGAGCGGCTGGCCAGCTTTGACCTGGAGGGCGAGGCCCGCAACCTGCGGGACACCATCCGCACCGGCAAGGGCCAGCGCAAGGCCCGCGCGCTCAAGCGGCTGAAGGTGGTCTCGGCGTTCCTGTCCACCCGCAACAGCCCGATGGGGATGGTGCTCGACTGCATCCCGGTGATCCCGCCGGACCTGCGGCCGATGGTGCAGCTGGACGGCGGCCGGTTCGCCACCTCTGACCTCAACGACCTCTACCGCCGGGTGATCAACCGGAACAACCGGCTCAAGCGGCTGCTCGACCTCGGCGCACCCGAGATCATCGTGAACAACGAGAAGCGGATGCTGCAGGAGGCCGTGGACTCGCTGTTCGACAACGGGCGCCGCGGGCGCCCGGTGACCGGGCCGGGCAACCGCCCGCTGAAGTCCCTGTCCGACATGCTCAAGGGCAAGCAGGGCCGGTTCCGGCAGAACCTGCTCGGCAAGCGGGTCGACTACTCCGGCCGGTCGGTCATCGTGGTCGGGCCGCAGCTCAAGCTGCACCAGTGCGGGCTGCCCAAGGAGATGGCGGTCGAGCTGTTCAAGCCGTTCGTCATGAAGCGGCTGGTCGACCTCAACCACGCGCAGAACATCAAGTCCGCCAAGCGGATGGTGGAGCGGGCCCGGCCCGTGGTCTGGGACGTGCTGGAAGAGGTCATCACCGAGCACCCGGTGCTGCTCAACCGGGCGCCCACGCTGCACCGGCTCGGCATCCAGGCGTTCGAGCCGCAGCTGGTGGAGGGCAAGGCGATCCAGATCCACCCGCTGGTCTGCACCGCGTTCAACGCGGACT
>DAITAE010000157.1:0-8794 GCA_036824445.1 Streptosporangiaceae bacterium
ACACCGAGACGCCGCCGAAGTTCTTGGCCACCCGGGTGATCATCTCCTGGATGAGTACCGTCTTGCCCACGCCGGCGCCGCCGAACAGGCCGACCTTGCCGCCCCTGACGTAGGGCGTGAGCAGGTCGAGCACCTTGATGCCGGTCTCCAGGATCTCGGTCCTGGGCTCCAGCTGGTCGAACGGCGGCGGGTCACGGTGGATGGGCCAGCGCTCCTCCACCTTCAGCGACGCGGTGTCCACGTCCAGCGTCTCGCCGAGCACGTTGAACACGTGGCCCTTGGTGACGTCGCCGACCGGCACGCTGATCGGGCCGCCCGTGTCGGTGACGGTGGCGCCGCGAACCAGGCCGTCGGTCGGCTGCATCGCGATCGCCCGCACGGTGTCGTCGCCCAGGTGCTGCTCGACTTCCAGGGTCAGCGTCCTGGTTTCCTCGTCGAGCGTGACATCGACGTGCAGGGCGTTGTAGATGTCGGGCATCTCCTCGGCGCTGAACTCCACGTCCACGACGGCGCCGATGACGCGTGCGACCCGGCCGGCCCGCGCGCCGGTGGCTGCCTGGCCGCCTGCGGCGGCGCTCTCAGCGGTTGCGGTCATGATGACTCACTCTTTCCCTGCGGCGGTCTCGGCCAGGGCGTTGGCGCCCCCGACGATCTCGCTGATTTCCTGGGTGATCTCGGCCTGGCGAGCTTTGTTCGCCTCAAGAGTGAACTGGTCAAGCAGTTCGTTGGCGTTGTCGGTGGCTGATTTCATCGCCCGCCGCCGCGCCGCGATTTCCGAGGCGGCGGCCTCCAGCAGCGCGTGATAGATCCTGCTCTCCACGTACCAGGGCAGCAGGGCATCCAGCACGTCCGGCGGTGACGGCTCGAATTCGTACAGGGGGAACGGCCCGGTGGGCGGCTCCTCCTCGGACACTTCGACCTCGATCGGGAGGATCCTGCGCACGACCGCGTTCTGGCTGAGCATGGACACGAACTCGGTGTAGACGCAGTGGATCTCGTCCACCCCGCCTTCGGCGGAGTCACGGCCGAACGCGTCCAGGAGCGCCTCGGTGATCTCGCGCGCGTTCTCGGTGCGTGGCGTCTCCGAGAACCCGCTCCACTCGGCGGCGATCTCCCGCCCGCGGAAGCGGTGCCAGGTGATCCCCTTCTGGCCGGTCACGTAGGTCACCGCTTCGACGCCGCGCTCATCGAACAGCCCGCGCAGGCCCTGTGCCTCGCGCAGCACGTTGGCGTTGTAGCCGCCGGCGAAGCCCCGGTCGCTGGTGAGGATCAGGAGCGCGGCCCGCTGCGGGCGCTCGGGCTCGCGGATGATCGGATGGTCGATCTGCGCGGACTTGCTGACCGCCGCCTCGACGGCCCGGGTGATCTCTCGCGCGTACGGCACCGCGTCGCGGACCCGTTGCTGCGCCTTGATGATTCGCGAGGCTGCGATCAGCTCCTGGGCGCGAGTGATCTTGGCAGTGGACTGGATCGACCGGATCCGCTGCCGGACGGCGCGAAGCTGTGCTCCCATGCTCTGCCTTCCCCGGCCTAATCTTCGCTGGCCGGTGGTGGGGTGTACCTGGTCACTTTCTCCCGGTCGATGTCCTCTTCGGTCATTGGCTCGACCGGCTCGTCGGCCTCGGCCGACACGAGCATCTCACCGCCGCCGACCTCAAAACCCCGCCGGAACTCGTCGATCGCGTCCTTGAGCGCGGCGGCGGTGCCGTCGTCCAGCAGCCCGCTCTCCCTGATCGACGCGTATATACCATCGTGACTGCGCTGCAGGAAGTCGAGGAACTCGTCCTCGAACCGCTTGACGTCATCGACCGGCACGTCGTCGAGGTACCCGGAGGTGCCCGCCCACACCGAGACCACCTGCCGCTCGACCGGGAGCGGGCTGTATTGCGGTTGCTTGAGCAGTTCTACCAGGCGTGCCCCCCGGTCCAGCTGGGCACGCGAGGCTGTATCAAGGTCGGAGGCGAACGCGGCGAACGCCTCCAGGTCGCGGAATTGCGAGAGGGCCAGCTTCAGCCCGCCCGCGACCGTCTTCATCGCCTTGATCTGCGCATCGCCGCCGACCCGGGACACCGAGCGGCCGACGTTGATGGCCGGCCGCACGCCGGAGTTGAACAGGTCGGTTTCCAGGAAGATCTGGCCATCGGTGATCGAGATGACATTGGTCGGAATGTAAGCCGAGATGTCGTTGGCCTTGGTCTCAATAATCGGCAGGCCGGTGAGCGAGCCACCGCCCAGGTCGTCCGAGAGCCTGGCGCACCGCTCCAGGAGCCGGGAGTGCAGGTAGAAGACGTCTCCCGGGTAGGCCTCGCGGCCGGGCGGGCGGCGCAGCAGCAGGGAGATGGCCCGGTAGGCGTCCGCATGCTTGGACAGGTCGTCGAAGATGATCAGCACGTGCTGCCCGGCGTACATCCAGTGCTGGCCGATCGCTGAACCGGTGTAGGGGGCAATGTATTTGTACCCCGCCGGGTCGGAGGCGGGCGCGGCGACGATGACGGTGTAGTCCATCGCGCCCGCGTCCTCCAGTGCCTGCCGCACCTGGGCGGTGGTGGAGCCCTTCTGGCCGACCGCCACGTAGATGCACTTGACCTGGCGGGCCGGGTCGCCGGACTCCCAGTTGGCCTTCTGGTTGATGATGGTGTCGATGGCGATGGCGGTCTTGCCGGTCTGCCGGTCACCGATGATCAGTTCCCGCTGCCCGCGCCCGATCGGGGTCATCGCGTCGATCGCCTTGATCCCCGTCTGCAGCGGCTGGTTCACCTTGGTGCGCTGGACCACCGAGGGGGCCTGCAGCTCCAGCGCCCGCAGGACGGTGTCCTCGATCTCGCCCTTGCCGTCGAGCGGCACCCCGAGCGGGTCCACCACCCGCCCGAGGAAGCCGTCGCCGACCGGGACCGACAGCACCTCGCCGGTCCGGCGCACCTGCTGGCCCTCCTCGACCCGGCTGAAGTCGCCGAGGATGACCACGCCGATCTCGCGGATGTCGAGGTTGAGCGCGAGGCCACGGATCCCGCCCGGGAACTCCAGCAGCTCATTGGCCATCGCCGAGGGCAGGCCCTCCACCCGCGCGATGCCGTCGCCGGCCTCGGCGACCGTGCCGACCTCCTGCCGGGAGGCGCCTTCCGGCTCGTACGCCTGGATGAAGTTCGCCAAGGCGTCCCGGATCTCGTCGGGCTGGATTGTCAGCTCCGCCATGGTCCTCGTGTCTTTCTTGTCTGGCTTATCTGGCTTGTCTGGCTTGTCTTGCTTGTCCGACTGTTGTGTGGTGCGCCGTCCCTCAGTTGCCGTCTTCTCCGCCGCCGGGCTCTGCCGCCCGCTGCCGCGGCCACGCTCCGCCATCAGGACGCCAGCCTCTGGCGTAGCTGGGCGAGCCGGCTCGCCATGCTGCCGTCGATGAACTCATCCCCGATCTGGATAGACATTCCACCCACGACCTCCGGATCGATGACGACATTCAGGTGAATGTCGCGGCCGTACGCGTGTGACAGCGCGGCGGTGAGCCGCGCACGCTGGTCCTCGTCGAGCCCATCGGCAACGCGCACGACCGCGATCAGGCGCTGCCGCCAGGCAGCGGCCAGCCGCGCGTAGTCGTCCAGGGTCGCGTCCAGGCTACGTCCTCGCGGGTACACCGCCGCCTGGGTGATCAGGCGGAGCGCCGCCGGGGTCACCTTGCCAGCAAGCAGCGTGTCCAGCAGGCCGCGCTTGCCGTCGGCCGGCAGCTTCGGGTCCGACAGGGCCGACCTGAGGTCCGGCGCCGTGCTGACGATCCGGCCGAACCTGAACAGCTCGTCCTCCAGGTCGTCGAGCTGGCCTTCGCTCTCCGCGGCGGCCGCGGTGGCCAGCACGCCGAGCTCCTCTGCCGCGTCGGAGAGGTCGCGCCCCGCGGCCCAGCGGTTGCGGACCATGCCGGCCATCAGGTCCAGGGTGCCCCCGGCGACACGGCCGTCCAGCAGCTGGGAGACCAGGCCTTCCCTGGCAGCCACCGGGCTTGTCGCGTCGGTCAGCGCCCGGCGCAGGCCAGGCTCCTGATCGAGCAGGTGAGCCACCGCGAACAGCTCATCCCCGAGCGCGGCGGCTCCGGAGGGGTCCGCCAGCGCGGCCATCAGCTGTTCGCGCGCCGCGGCCAGGGATGCGCGGCTGGGGCCCCTCATCCTTGCCCCTCTCGCGGGCGGCCGGCCCTCGTGACCAGCATGCCGGTAGTCATCGGGTGACGCTTTCGGGCTGCTGCTCCAGCTCGTCCAGGAAGCGCTCGACGATGCGCCGCTGCCGGGCTTCGTCGGTCAGCGACTCGCCCACGACGCGGCCGGCGAGCTCCACGGCGAGCGCGCCCACCTCGGTCTTGAGCGACTGGAGCGCCTGCTGGCGGTCCGCATCGATCTGCGCGTGCGCCGCATCGATCAGGCGGCGGCCTTCGGCGCTCGCCTGCTCGCGCATCTCGGCGATGATCTGCGCTCCCTGCTCCCGCGCCTCCTCGCGCAGCCGGGCAGCCTCGTGCCTGGCCTCGGCCAGTTGCCCTCGGTACTCGGCGAGGGTGCGGTCCGCCTCGGCCTGGGTTTCCTCGGCCCGCTGCAGGCCACCCTCGATCTTGTCGGTCCGTTCCTCAAGCGTCTTGGAGAGCCTCGGTATCAGGACTTTCCACAGCGCGAAGAAAATGATGCCGAACGTGATAGCGCCGATGATGAGCTCGGTCAGGTCGGGGACCAGTGGGTTCTGCAGCTGTTCGGCCGCTACGTGCAACATGGCGGCTACCTCTCCGTCCGGGGGGTGCTACTTGATGAAGAACGGGACGGCGATGCCGATCAGCGCCAGCGCCTCGGTCAGCGCGAAGCCGATCCACATGTAGGTGGTGATCCGGCCCGAGGCCTCCGGCTGCCGGGCCATGGCCTCGATGGCGTGTCCGAAGACCAGGCCGATGCCGATGCCTGGGCCGATCGCGGCCAGGCCGTAGGTCAGTGCCCCGAGGTTCTGGATGTGAAGTTGGGTGGGTCCGGCCGCGAGCACGTGGGCCAGTGAGTGCATTTGTCAGCTTCCTTTCAGTCGGCGGTTCTCGCCCGCCGGGGTCTGGGTGGGTCGGTTAGTGCGCCGTTTCCATCGCGTCGGCTATGTAGAACGAGGTGAGCGTCGCGAAGATGAACGCCTGCAGTGCCATGATCAGCACCTCGAGGCCGGTCAGGATGATCGTCAGCAGGAACGACGTCGCCGCGAACAGCAGGCCGATCGAGAGGCTGAACAGGTACCAGGACGCCAGCCCGAACACCAGCAGCAACAGGTGCCCGGCGAGCATGTTCGCGAAGAGCCGGATCGCGAGCGTGAACGGCCGCACCAGGATGTTGGAGAACAGCTCGACCGGGGCCAGGAGCGGCAGGATCCACCAGGGCGCCCCTTCGGGCACCGCCATTCTCCTGAAGTAGCCGATCGGCCCCTTGCTCTTGATCCCGATCGTGATGTAGGTCACCCACACGATGAGGGCAAGCGTGACCGGGAACGCGAACCTGGACGTCGCCGGGAACTCGATCAGTGGGATGATCCCGAACAGGTTCATGATCCAGACAAAGAAGAAGATCGCGACGATGAAGGGCAGGAACTTGTCGCCCTTCTTGCCCAGCTGCTGCCGGAGGATCTGGTCCCGGACGAACAGCACCCCCAGCTCGCCGAGGTTCTGCGCGCCTCTGGGGACGATCTTCGGCTTCCGGAACGCCACGAAGAAGAAGGTCAGGATGATGACGGCGGTCACCACCGCGAGCAGCATGGGCTTGGTGAAAGCGACGCCGCCAACAGTAAAGATCGGCTTGAAGTAGAAGTCCGAGATCGACGGCGCCGGGTAGCCGCAGCCGGAGAACAGGTGGCATCCGCTGGCCGTGGTCAACACCCGGACGTCACTCAACGCTGGCTCCAAGAGGCATGTCGCCCGGTGCGCCCGGGCGGGGGGTCGATGGGGTCACGACCTGGTAACCCGGAAGATGATAAGGGCGATCGCGCTGGCCAAGCCGACCAGCATCCCGATCGGGAACAGGACCGGCAAGCCGGTCCAGCGACCGATGAGCCAGCCCAGGAAGCCGTACAGGGCCATGCCGCCGATCATGTAGCTGAGGATCGTCCAGCCCTCGCCAGCCGGGCGGGGCTGCGACGGGTCCCGGTCGCCCGCTGGCGGCCCGCCGCCACTCACCGGCCGCCCAGCCCGGCTCGCCAGCCCTGGCGCATACGAAGGCGCTGGCCCTGGGCCGCGGTCCCCCGCCCTGCGGTCCGGTTCGCCTCATCATGGGTCACCGGTCTCTGTCCGGCTCGACGTACAGCATCTTCAGCCGCATCGACGCGATCATCTGCGCCGCGCTGTAGGCAATCACGCAGACGATGACGGTCAGGCCGAAGAACTTGCCATTGAAGGCGGTCGAGTTTTGGAAGATTCCGAGCAGGATGATCAGAACGAGGATCTTGACCAGGAAGGTGCCGACCGCCGCCGCCATCATCGCCTGCGGGCTGATCTTCGCCGCCCGGCCGACGACCAGCACGCTGATACCGAAGAACGCGATCACCAGCCCGACCCCCAGCGCGGCGCCGAGCAGTCCCTTGGTACCACCCAAGATTGCGCTCAACACGATCATGAGCAGCGCGACAGGAGCTGTGAGCATGGCGGAACGCCGCAGGATCACGGCATAGGTCGCCGGCATCTACCTTGCTCCGGGGGCTCGATGGTCGCACGGAAGGCTTGCACACTCGCCGGGCCATCCCCGCCACGCGGGCGGCACGGGGCAGCCGCGATGCGGGAGTGGCGCGTGTGCGCCGCCACGTGTGCGAAACGTATCACGGACCCCTCACTCGTCTCTCGAGTGGCTGCTCGTGAAAGATATCACAAGCTCCCCCGCACGAGCTTCACCAGGTCACCGTCTATGACACAGACGGCCTTCCGGGTGAACCGGGCTCGCTACGCCGACCGCGGTCAGGGCGCCGATCATACCGGCGGTGCCGACTGCTCACGGTCTGGCTGCATCGGTGGCCACGGCGGGGCCGGCGGCGCGGGCGCGGCGTGCCGGGCAGGAGCTTGGTGCCGCGAGGCAGGCGCGTGGCGGGCCGGGGCGGGCGGAGCCTGGCGCCGCGCCGCCGCACGAACCGGCGGGGCTAACGCGGGCTGAACAGGCTCGCGGTCCGGCGGCGGCTGCGCGTGCGCTGCCGACCGCCTGGCCCGCAACGTGGAGGGTGGCGCCGCGGACGGCACGGCAGCCTGCCTGCTGGCGGGCTCGCCGGTCGCGGGCGCAGTGGTCGCAGGCGCCGTGGGCGGCTCCTCCGGGGAAGACGGCACGGTACTCACCCCGGTGGCGGACGTTCCGGCGGTATGCCGGGCCCACGGGCGCAGCCGGGGCATCGACGCGAACAGCAGGGCCAGCATGGCACCCACGGTGATGATGACCAGCACGACCAGCGGGGTCCGCACGATGGACAGCCACACCACGCTGCCCGCGAAAACGGCGGCCCACAGGTACATGATCAGGACGCTGGTCCGGTGCGAGTGGCCGATCTCGAGCATGCGGTGATGCAGGTGCTTGCGGTCCGGCGCGAACGGCGACAGGCCCGCCCGGGCCCGGCGGAACACTGCCATGAGCAGGTCCGCGTAAGGGATAAGCAAGATCGCGGCCGGCAGGAGCAAGGGCAGGATCGCACCAAACCGGTTGACCGTGCCCAGGGAAAGGGCGCGGGTATCGGTGAGCGAACCCGGATCGAGCGAGGCCAGGCTGGAGATCGGCGCGTAGGCCAGCAGCAGCCCGATCAGCATCGCGCCGGTGTCGCCCATGAAGATGCGCGCCGGGTGGTAGTTGTGGGGCAGGAACCCGAGGCAGATCCCGGCCAGGACGGCGGACGCCAGCGCGGGCCCGGCCTGGTCGGGCAGGCCCAGCCGGTGGGTGAGCGTGAAGTAGTAGGCGAAGAAGGCGGCGGCCCCGATCCCGACGATCCCGGCGGCCAGCCCGTCGAGGCCGTCGATGAAGTTGACCGCGTTGATCGTGACCACCACGACCAGGATGGTGAGCACGACCTGCTGATCGCTGGTCAGGCCCAGCGTGGTGCCGCCGGGTGTGGGCAGCCAGGTCACCTCGGCGCCGCTCCAGACCAGGATCACGCCCGCCGCGACCTGGCCTGCCAGCTTGCTGATCACGCCCATCCCCCAGCGGTCATCGACGAAGCCCATGACCACGACCAGCCCCCCGGCCAGCAGGAGGCCCTTGGCCATGTTCGTCTCCGCGAAAACGCTCTCCAAAGAGGGCAGCCCGCTCGCCACGATCAGCCCGACGGCGAGCCCGGCATACATGGCGAACCCCCCGAGCAGGGGGGTTGGGACCACATGCACATCCCGGTCGCGGGCGGCGTGCATAGCGCCGATCGCGATCGCGAATCGCCGCACGAGCGGCGTCAGCAAGTAGGTTACGGCCGCGGCCGCCAGCAAGGTCAGAACGTATTCACCCATGGCCTCACCATGGCCCGGCTGGGTTTGCACGCATCAGTTCCCACTTTAGGGCACCCCGGCCCGGGCCGTGTGCCCGTGGGCACCGTCCGCGCTCGCGCCACACGTGGCCGACCTAGCCTCGGCAGCCCACCCAGGGCCTCCCACCCTGCCGCCGTGTCATCTAGTTCGCCGCCGTGTCATCGGACTTCGCTGCCGTTTCATCGGACTCCACTGCGGTGTCATCGGGCTTTGCCGCCGCGTCATCGGGCTCCGCCGCCGCGTCATCGGGCTCCGCCGCCGCGTCATCGGGCTCTGGCACCCACTCATCCTCGACGGCCAGCGTGACGATCTCCCTGAGGCGCT
>DAITAE010000158.1:0-5370 GCA_036824445.1 Streptosporangiaceae bacterium
CGCCGCCCTTCGCCCACCCGGCCTCACCCCCCGCCAGCCCGGCTTCGCCCCGACACGACCGGGCCCGGCCCCCGCCGAGGCAGGCCCGGCCCCGAGCCAGCCCACCTTTGCCCCGGCACAACGCGGCCTTGCCCCCAGCCAGCCCGGTCACGCCCCCAGCGAGGACGGCCCTGCCCCGCGCCGCGCCGCGGACACCGACACCCCAGGTCCGGCGGCAGGCCCGCAGACCGCCGGCACCTACCGTGGCCTTCCGCGCCGCGTCCGCCAGGCGAGCCTGAACCCGCATCTGAGAGACAGCCGGGCAGCAGCCGTCCGGGGGAGGCAGGCCGACAGGACTCCGCCATCCAGCACCCGGAGCCCGGAGGAGGCACGCAGCCTCGCCGCTTCGATGCAAAGCGGCTGGCGGCGCGGCCGTGCGACGAATGCTCCGGGCGGGGAATCCGCCGATGCGGCGCAGACGGCACAGCGGCAGGACTCCGAGGCCCCGCACGGCGAGGAGGCATGATGGACGAGCAGAGTACGGCCGGACCGGGCCAGCAGCTGAGCTGGCTACTCGACGATCTTGGCGAGCGCATCGAAGATTTCCGGCAGGCCGTGATCTTGTCCCGGGACGGGCTCGCCGTCGCCTCCTCGCAGAACCTGAGCCGCGAGGACGCGGAGCATCTGTCCGCTCTGGCCGCCGGCGTGCAGAGCCTGGCCAGGGGCGCGGGAGAGCATTTCGGGGTGGGCGATGTCCGGCAGACCATCATCGAGCTGGAACAGGCGTTCCTGTTCGTTACCGCAGCGGGTCATGGCAGCTGCCTGGCCGTGCTCTGCTCGGCGAGCGTCGACGCGGGGCTCATCGCCTACGAGATGGCGATGCTGGTGAAACGCGCCGGGCCGCACCTGGCGGCCCACCCCAGGTTCCCGGCAGTGCCGTTCCCGGCTGTGCAGTTCCCGGCCGAGTGAGCCTGGCATGCCCGCAGGCGACAAGTGGGTCGACCGGAACGCTGGCCCGGTCGTCCGTCCCTACGCGCTGACCGGAGGCCGGACGGAGCCGGCCAGCGGCGCGGTCCTGGACGTGATCACGGTCATCGTCGCCACCACGTGGGCACAGCAACCCGACGACTGGCTGGACCTGTCCCCCGAGCACCGCAGGATCCTCGGATTGTGCCGGAGGCCGGTGACGGTGGCCGACGTGGCATCCACGACCGCACTGCCGCTCGGAGTGGTCCGCGTCCTGCTCGCCGACCTCATCATGCAAGGCCGGATCACCGCACGTGCCGGGCGGCCGGTTGGCGAGGAGCCCAGTGCCGCCCTACTGAAGGAGGTCCTGCATGGGCTCCGCGCCCTCTGACGGCCCCGGGCCCTCTGACGGCTCCGGCGACATCCCCCTCGCCCCATTCAAGATCTTGATCGCAGGCGGTTTCGGGGCGGGCAAGACCACGCTCGTCGGCGCGATCAGCGAGGTCCGGCCGCTGCGCACCGAGGAAGCCCTGACCCGGGCCAGCGTCGGCACCGATGATCTGACCGGCGTCGGCAGAAAGACCACGACGACCGTGGCGATGGACTTCGGCCGGCTCACCATGGGCACCCACCTCGTGCTGTACCTGTTCGGCACGCCCGGCCAGGAACGCTTCTGGTTCATGTGGGACGAACTGTCGTTCGGTGCGCTCGGCGCCGTGGTAGTGGCCGACACCCGCCGGCTTGGCGACAGTTTCCCTTCCGTCGACTACTTCGAGAGGCGAGGCCTGCCATTCATCGTCGCCATCAACTGCTTCGACGGCGCTCCCCGCTACGACCCGGAGGACGTGCGCATCGCGCTCGACCTCGGCCCGCGGGTCCCGGCCATTCTCTGCGACGCCCGTAAGCGCGACTCGGTCAAGCAGGTTCTGATCACCCTGGTCGAGCACGTCCTCGCCAGCAAGGTCAAGAACGGCTCGGGGAGTGCCCCAGACCCCGCCGACCCGGCCGCGTCGCACCCTTCCGGTCCCGGGGGCGCGCCGCACCCGGTGGCCGGGTCAAGAGCTGGGGTGACGGCCCAAGCTCCGCCACCCCAGCCGTCCTGAAACCCGCTGATAGCAGGGCCCCCCTAGGGGGTTCACGTTTGTTCGCCCATGCCGGTTCAGCGACGCTGAGGATTCGGCCGCCGAATGGCCGGCGCGCTGTTACGACGGAACAACACGCGCCCGGATCGATCCGTTATGCCGTCTTTGTGTATGTAAGAAGGACTTCGAGAAGATCGCAGGCGCGGAAATTGCCGATGGCTTGCGGGGTCATGGCCGGGCGCCGGAGGGTCGCAGCCGTCGCCTGCGCGCAGGCAGCAGACCGGCGTCGGGCATACGCCATAACGGTTCGGCCGGGCAGACTGCTGGCAGTGGCACGCACCGCTGGAGGAACCGTGGAACGGCTGGCGTCGCTGGAGATCTGCGCCGGGGCCGGCGGGCAGGCGCTCGGCCTGGAACAGGCCGGCTTCGCGCACGAGGCCGTGGTGGAACTCGACCCAGACGCGTGTGAGACCCTGCGCCTCAACCGCGGGCCGGAATGGAAGATCATCGAAGGAGACGTCCGCGGCCAGGATGGGCGTGGCTTCGCCGGCATCGACCTGCTGGCCGGTGGCGTTCCCTGCCCGCCGTTCTCCATCGCCGGCAAGCAACTGGGGGCCGGCGACGACCGTGACCTGTTCCCGCACGCGCTCCGCCTTGCCGGTGAGGCCCGGCCCCGGGCGGTGCTGCTGGAGAACGTGCGCGGCCTGGCCGCGCGGCGCTTCGACGGCTACCGGGCCCAGGTCCTCGCCCGGCTGCGGTCCCTGGGCTACCAGACCTGGTGGCAAGAGATCCAGGCGAGCGAGCACGGAGTGCCGCAACTGCGCCCCCGGTTCGTGCTTGTCGCGCTCCAGCGCCCGTGGGCGCGCCGGTTCGCCTGGCCGGCTCCCTCATCCCGGCCCCCGCCCAGCGTCGGCGACACGCTGCGCGACCTGATGGCGTCGGGTGGCTGGCCAGGGGCGGACACCTGGGCCGAGCAGGCCCGCGGCATCGCGCCCACCATCGTCGGGGGGAGCAAGAAGCACGGTGGCCCCGACCTGGGTCCGACCCGGGCCCGCCGGGCCTGGGCCGCGCTCGGCGTGGACGGTCTCGGCGTGGCTGACCACCCTCCCGGCCCGGACTTCCCACCCGGCCGGCCGCCCAAGCTGACCGTCGCGATGGTCTCCCGTCTCCAGGGATTCCCTGACCGCTGGTCCTTTTCCGGCCGCAAGACGGCCGCGTACCGCCAGGTGGGCAACGCCTTCCCGCCGCCGGTTGCCCGCGCGCTCGGCGTGGCCATCCGTCGGGCGCTGGACGGGTGATGGCCCGCGGCACCGGCGGCGCGCCCGGCCGGCACGCGGCGCTGCGCGAGAGCCTGGTCGACCACGGGCGGCGCATGGTCCACGACGGCCTCGTGGACGGCGTGTCGGGCAACCTCAGCGCGCGGGCCGGTGAGCTGATCGCGATCACCCCGTCGGGCGTTCCCTACCAGGACATGGCGCCGGCGGACATCTGCCTGGTCCGGCCGGCCGACGGGAGCACAGCCGCCGGGGGCCGGCCGTCCACCGAGACCCCGATGCACCTGGCCGTGTACCGGGCCACCGACGCCGCCGCGATCGTGCACACCCACTCGCCGTTCGTGGTCGCGCTGTCCACAGTGCTGGACGAGCTGCCCGCGGTCCACTACGCCATGGCCGGGCTGGGCGGGCTGGTGCGGGTCACCCCCTATGCCAGGTTCGGCACGCAGGAGCTTGCCGATGGCGCGGTAGCGGCGCTGAGGGGCCGGACCGCGGTGATCCTCCGCAATCATGGCGCCCTGACCTACGGCGCCACCCTCGAGCAGGCCTATGACCGGGCCCGCACGCTGGAATGGCTGGCCAGCGTGTACTGGCACGCCCGAATGGCCGGCCGCCCGAAGACGCTGACCGCCGCCCAGCTCGATGAGGTGCGGGAGGCGACCCGTGCGATCCGGTACGGCGAAGGCGGCCCGTGATGCGCCGGCACCCGGCGGGCGCTCCTGGGGCCTTGTGACCTTCCGCCGCACGGTCCCGCCGGTCCCCGCCGTCCCCGCCGTCCCCGCCGTCCCCGCCGGTACCCGCCGGTCCCCCGCGGCTTCTCACCGAGGCCTTCTGGTCTAGCGTGTGTGCCCAGCCCGGCTGGCTGACATCAGTGCGGCGGGCATCTGGTCATCACGCCCGGCGAGGAGGCCGCAGTGGAACACGCTGACCTACCAGGAGCCCATGCGGCGACGCCCGCGGGCAAACCGCGCGCCCGCTCGCTGGGCATCCCGTTCGGCGGGACGCCCGGACGCTGGAACGCGATCACCGACGTGCCCGGGGTCCAGGTCGGCTACACCACCTTGATCCAGGGCGATTCGGTCCGCACCGGCGTCACCGCCATCCATCCCCGCGGCCCGGCGGGGGCGGCCGACCCGGTCGCGGCGGGCTTCTTCTCCCAGAACGGCAACGGCGAGATGACCGGCGTGTCCTGGATCTGCGAGTCGGGCAGCTTCAGCGGGCCGGTCGCCATCACCAACACCCACGCGGTCGGGATCGCGCACGCCGCGATCGTCGCCTGGATCGTGAAACACCACCCCCAACTGGGCGACGACTGGTCGCTGCCGGTCGCCGGCGAGACCTGGGACGGCTACCTCAACGACATCAACGGTCATCACGTCACCGAGGAGGCGGCGATGGCTGCCCTGGAATCGGCTGCGTCCGGGCCGGTCGAGGAGGGCTCGGTCGGCGGCGGTACCGGCATGGTCTGCTATGACTTCAAGGGCGGCAACGGCACCGCCTCCCGGCTGGTGGACTATGCCGGCACCAGCTACACGGTCGGGGTGTTCCTGCAAGCCAACTTCGGGTCTCGGGAGGAACTGACCCTCGCCGGGCTTGCGCTTGGTGAACCGCTCGCCGACGACAATCCCTGGGCCGAGCCCACCGCCGGGCCGCCCGGCGCCGGCTCGGTGATCGCGGTCGTGGCCACCGACGCACCGCTGCTGCCCCACCAGTGCACGGCCATGGCCCGCCGGGTCACGCTCGGCCTCGCCCGTACCGGCACCACGGGCTCTCACTTCTCCGGCGACCTCTTCCTCGCCTTCTCCACCGCCAACCCGGGCGGGTTCAGCCCGTACGACCCGGACACCGCCGACGGCGCCGGCCAGCGGTACGACCGGCTCACGTTCGTTCCCTGGAGCGCCATGAATCCCTTCTTCGCCGTCGTCGTGCAGGCGGTTGAAGAGGCGGTCGCCAACGCCCTCGTCGCCAACGAGGAGATGACCGGCCGTGACGGCCGCCGTGTCCCAGCGCTGCCACGCGAGCGGGTCACGGAGATGTTCCGCGCCCGAAACCGACCCTGACCTGCGCCC
>DAITAE010000158.1:5470-7313 GCA_036824445.1 Streptosporangiaceae bacterium
CCCGGCCATTCAATCCTTGTAGTACCAGCCGGTGGCCTGCGAATGATTCCAGGCGCGACGGGGGGTCCCATACCGGGCCCTGATGTAGCGCAGGCCCCAGCGGATCTGGGTCCAGGCGTTCGACCGCCAGTTGGGGCCGGCGCTGGCCATCTTGCTGCCGGGCAGCGCCTGCGGGATGCCGTACGCACCCGAGTAGGGGTTGCGCGCGTACTTGTTCCAGCCGCTCTCCCGGTTCCAGAGCCAGACCAGGTACCTGAACTGCTTGCGAACCGACCAGTGGAAGCGGTGCAGCATCCTGCGGGCGACGGAACGTGCATAACTGGCCGCTGAGTATGCGAGCAGCACCGGGCGTCCCTGGGAGACGCTGGGCGGGCTGACCAGGCTGGCCGGGCTGGTCGAGCTGACCGGGGCCGCCGGGCTGACCTGGCCGGCCGCGGGCGACTGGACGGCCACGCCGACCGGTCCCGCCGGGACGCCAGCCGCATGCGACGCGACCGGTGGCCCGGCGGACCCGGCCAGTGCGGTAGCGGTCGCCCCGGACGCGAATGCCGCGACGGCGACCACAGAGCCAGCCAGTTTACGAGTGAACTGAGAGGGTTTGCGGTTTCTGGAAGTCCTGAAAGAGGACAAGAGGAACCTTTGGTCGGGTGCACAGTCTGTGCGCTCGGCTTCCGCCCGGGAACACCTGCCTGCCGCCAGCGACGTGGAGCAACAGCAGCGGCGCACGCGATGGTGCGGTTCAGGGCACCGGGCCGCTCAGTCGCGGCCTCACGCACACAGGGCGCTTGAGTCCTCAAGCATGGACCATCTCGCAACCGCTATTCGCCAAAACCCGGCAATAACGCTATGGCCTATCTCACAAAACAATGCCTCAATTGCATCACCGATCTCATCGGCCCGTCCGGCAGCAGGCATGTCGTCGCGGCCGCGGGCAGATCCGGCGCTGGGTATGCCCGCCGAGGCTCACCGGGGGTCGATTGGCAGCCGCGCAGGACGGCGACGGACGGACAGCGGATAATGGCCACGGGTTCCCGCCTGCAGCGCCGGCGGATAATTGCCACGGGTTCCCGCTGTAGCCAAGCCCGGATGTCGGGGTAGCCCATCACGGCAGGCCTCAGGGCTCTGCGCGCCCAGGCCAGCGGACCGGCCGGGCCGGGAAGGAGACCGCGATGGCAGACCGCCAGCGCATCAGCTATGTGCCGTTCGACCAGATGGACGAGCAGATGAGGGCAGAGATGGAGCGGTGCAGCCGCGAGGGAACCCCGCGGCCGGAGAGCTCGGCGATCCGGGCCCACGTGCCCGCCTGCTTCTGGTTCTTCGCCCGGTCCTGGGACGAGATCTTCCGGCACGGCGTCTGCGACCACCGGGTCAAGGAGTTGTGCCGGGTCTACATCTCCCGCTCGGTGAACTGCGAGTACTGCGGCAACCAGCGTTCGGTCCAGGCGGCCGCCCAGGGCCTCACCGAGGGCAAGTACGACGAGCTGCTGAACTTCGAGAAGTCGGACCGCTACACCGAGCGGGAGAAGGCGGCGCTCGCCTACGCGGAGGCGATCGCCTGGAAGCTGCCCACCGGCGACGCCTTCTGGGAACGCCTGCATGCCCACTTCAGCGAGCCGGAACTAGTGGAGCTCGGCTGCGTCATCGGGCTCACCTTCGGGCAGCAGAGTTGGCTCCGGCTGCTCAACATCGGGCATCACGAGGTGATGCCGGGTACCGCCGCCTCGCTCGCCCCGGGCTTTGCGACCCCCGACGACATGGCGGCGACGATGGCCGCCGACGACTACTGGGCCAAGCACTGAGCCGACCACCCGGGGGCCCGCACCGCCCGCACGGCCCGCGCCAG
>DAITAE010000158.1:7413-8781 GCA_036824445.1 Streptosporangiaceae bacterium
GGGCCCGGACGCCGGGTACCCGGCCTTCTCTGCGGCGGAAATGGCCCGGCGGCGGGAAGCCCTGACGGGGGTGCTGCGGGAGCACCGGGCCGACCTGGCCCTGGTCTACGGCTTCGACCGGTCCGGGTCGGCCATCGCATGGCTGACCGGCTGGCCGGTCACCCGCGAGGCCGCGCTGCTGCTGCGCCCCGGCCAGCGCGACCTGATGTTCGTCTGCTTCAACAATCATGTGCCGAACGCCCGCAGGCTCGCCCCGGACGCCGACGTCCGGCCCGGCGACGCGTCGGCCCTCGACGCCGCTCTTGACGCCCTCGCCGACGAGGCGCGCCGGGCCGCCGGGGGACGCCGGGCGCGCCGGGCCGACGAGGCGCGCCGGGCCACTGGGCCGTCCGCGCCGGGACGGCTGGGAGGGCCGGCCCGGCCAGCCAGGCTCGGCGTCATCGGGCCGGTGCCCGCCCGCGCCGGCGACCGGCTCGCGGCCGCGGGTCAGATCGTATTCCTGGACCGCGAGTACACCAGGCTGCGGCTGGTGAAGTCAGCCGAGGAGCTCACCTGGCTGCGCACCGGCGCGGCGATGAGCGACGATGCGGTCGCCGCCCTCGCCGCCTCGGCCAGGCCGGGCCTGACCGAGGCCGAATGCTGCGCCAGCCTGGAGAGCGCGTACGTCGCGGCCGGTGGTCTCACCCATATCCACTACCTGGGCGTCACCGCGATGGCGCAACCCGATCTGTGCGTGCCCGCGCAGTGGCCGTCGTCGCGCCGCCTGCGCGCCGGGGACGCGCTGACCTGTGAGGTCAGCGCCAGCTACCACGGCTACCCGGGGCAGCTGCTGCGCACCTTCGCCATCGCGGCGCCACCCACGCCGCTGTACCGCGACCTGCACCGCGTCGCCGAGGCGGCCTTCGACGCGATGGCCGCGCGCCTGCGGGCCGGCGCGACGGCCCAGGACCTGGCGGCGGCGGCCGCGGAGATCATCCTGCCCGCCGGTTACACGATCTACGACGACCTGGTGCACGGCTTCGGCGGCGGTTACCTGCCGCCGGTGATCTCGCGGGCCGACCTGGAATCCCTGCGGGCGGCTCAGGCCGCCTCGCCACGCCGACGCCCGCCCGGGCGGCCTGGGCCCGGTGGAGCAGCGGCCGGGGACTTCACCTTCGCGGCGGGCATGACCGTGGTCCTCCAGCCGAACGTGATCACACCCGATGAGCGCGCGGGCGTGCAGACCGGGGAACTGGTGCTGGTCACCGAGTCGGGCTGGGAGCCGCTGCACCGCTACCCGCGTGGCCTGGCCCGCATCGGCGGCTGATCCACCGCGGCCGGCTCTGACCGGCAACGGCCGACGCGGCTGGGGCGGTCGGCTCGAGCGGC
>DAITAE010000159.1:0-1263 GCA_036824445.1 Streptosporangiaceae bacterium
CCATCCGGATGATGCACGCGCAGGGCAAGACGATCCTGCTGGTGGAGCAGAACGCACGGGCCGGGCTGCGCCTGTCCACGCACGGTGTGGTGCTGGAAAACGGTCTGGTCCGGCTGGCCGGCACCGGCAAGGAGGTCCTTGAGCACCCGGAGATCGGCGCGCTCTACCTCGGCGGTGCGGTCGCCCCTGGGGCGGGGAGCGCCGCGGGCGGGGATCCCGCCGACGGCCCGGGCGCCGCCGCGGCGAACGGCGCCGCGCCGGGAGCCAATCGTTGATCATCGACACCCACTGCCACGTCATCGTCGCCGAGATGACCGCTGGCACGGTGCCGGATCACTGGCGCCCGGTCGTGAGCCGGGAGAACGGGCGTTACCGGCTGGGTTTCCGCGGCCGCGAGATCAACTCGGTGACGGGCGAGTTCACCGACGTCGCCGCCATGCTCACCGAGTCTGCCGCGACCGGGGTCGGCCACCTGCTGCTCTCCCCCTGGATCAACCTGGTGCCGGTGGACGCGGAGCGCCGCGAAGCACGCCTGATCTGCCAGGTACAGAACGACGCGCTCGCGGTGGCCGCCGCCGCCCATCCCGGGCGGGTCAGCGCGGTGGGCGCGGTGGCCCTGCAGGATCCGGTGCTGGCCGGGCGCCAGCTCGCCGAACTGATCACCATCCCGGGGCTGTGCGGGGTGGAGATCCCCGCCAGCGTCGGTGGCCGGTACCTGGGCGACGACTTCTTCGGCCCGTTCTGGGACGAGGCCGAGCGGTCGGGCGCGCTGGTCTTCATCCACCCCACCACCCGTGGCTTCGGCGTGCCCGCCCTGGACGGCTACTACCTGTGGAACTCGGTGGGCAACCCGTTGGAGACGGCCGTGACGGCGGCGCACATCGCCGTGTCGGGGGTGCTCGAACGCCATCCAGGGCTCCGGGTCCTGCTCGCCCACGGCGGAGGGGCGCTCCCGGCGTTGCGCGGCCGCCTGCGCCGGGCTTTCACCGTCCGTGGCGAGGCCCGGGCACGCAGCGCGGCCGGGCCGGACGAGGCGCTGCGCAGGTTCTACTACGACACGGTCACCCACGACCGTGACCTCCTCGCCGACCTGATCCGTTACGCCGGAGCCGGCCAGGTGCTGCTCGGCTCGGACCGGCCGTTCGACATGGGCACCGGTAACCCGGCGGACGAGGTCCGCGCGCTCGGGCTCGCGGCGGGCGAGGATCTGGTCCTGGGCGCCAACGCCGCTGGGCTGCTGGGGGTGGCCGACGACCCGCGCAC
>DAITAE010000159.1:1363-8763 GCA_036824445.1 Streptosporangiaceae bacterium
CAGGGATGCATACGATTGCATCACGCATGCTGGTCGCCCGAGCACGCTCCGTGCCATCCACCCGTCCCATCATGGCTGAGGCGCCTTGGACACGGTTTGGCCACGGGCATTGACAGCCTGGGCGAGGTGAGGGAGGCTACCGGGGTGCAAACGATTGCTGCAGGTCAGAGGCATTGGTGGCCGGATGACTGAGTCTCCCGATGGGTTCCGGCTCGGCTGGCTCGGGCTGGGCCGGATGGGCTCGGCGCTGGCCCGCCGGCTGCTCGCCGCGGGGTGCGACGTCGCCGTCTACAACCGGAGCCCGGCCAAGGCGGAGTCCCTGGGTGCGGCGGGAGCCAAGATCGCCGGCTCGGCCGCGGACCTGGCCACCACGGACATCGTGTTCGTGACCGTCGGCACCCCGCAGGACCTGATGGACGCGGTGCTGGGGCCGGGCGGACTGATGTCGTCGGACGCCGCACCGGCCATCGTGGTCGACTGCTCCACCATCTCCGCCGAGGCGTCGGAGCAGGTGCGGGCGGCGCTCGCCCAGCGCGGAACCGCCCTGCTGGCGGCGCCGGTCATGGGCAACCCGAAGGTGGCCAGCGCGGGAAGGCTCACCCTGGCCGTGTCCGGCCCGCCGGACTCGTTCCGCACCGCCCAGCCCTACCTCGACCTGCTCGGCGCCGGCGCCACCTATGTCGGCGAGGGCGAACTTGCCCGGACCGTGAAGCTCTGCCACAACCTCTTCCTTGGCGTGGTGACCCAGTCACTCGCGGAGGTGACGATCCTGGCGCAGCGAAGCGGCATCAGCCGGGAGGTGTTCCTGGACTGCCTCAACAAGAGCGTCATGGGTTCGGTATTCACCCGCTACAAGACACCGGCTTTCGTCAATCTCGATTTCCACCCCACCTTCACCACCGCGCTGCTGCGCAAGGACTTCGACCTCGGCCTCGCCGCGGCGCGGGAACGAGAAGTGCCGCTTCCCGTGGCCTCGCTGGTGCACCAGATCGTGCAGGCCATGATCGGCCACGGCTACGCCGACCAGGACTTCGCGGCGCTCATCGAACTCGAGGCAGGTTCCGCCGGCCTACGGCTGGAAAGCGAGAACGCGGACGTCTCCGACGGGCTCGGCCCAGAGGGCGCCAGCGGCACTGAGGCACCACCGTGAGTTCACCGACACCGTCTGCCAGCCCGCCCGCGGATGCCCGCTGCCGGAGCGCTCCCGATCGTGGGAAGCGGGCTGGCTCCTCTCGTTTGGCCAGTCACGACCTGGAAGGAGAACCCGGGAAATGAGACCTCACCGAACCCGGTTCTTGTCCATTGCCGCCGTTACCGCGGCGGCAGCCATCCTTGCCGCCTGCAGTTCAGGTGGCAGCAGCAGCACTACCAGCGCGAGCAGCTCCAAGCCGATCGTGATCGGCGCATCGGTCTCGCTGACGGGTGACTTCTCAGCCGACGGCCAGGCATTCCAGCGCGGCTACAACCTGTGGGCGTCCGATGTGAACAAGGCGGGCGGGCTGATGGGCCGCAAGGTGAAGCTGATCTTCCTGGACGACAAGAGCGACCCGACCCAGGGCAGCACCAACGTCCAGCAGCTCATCAGCTCCGACCATGTGAACCTGCTCTTCGGCCCGTTCTCGTCGCTGATCACCGGGCCGACCGCGACCGTTGCCGCACGCTACGGGTACGCGATGATCGAGGGCGCGGGCGGCGCGCCGGCCGTCTTCAACACCCCGTCCAACAAGGCCAGGCACAACGTGTTCGACGTCAGCTACCCGATCGTGGACCAGTACGACCCGCTGACCAACTGGATCAAGTCGCTGCCTGCCGGGCAGCGGCCGAAGACTGCCGCCTACCCCATCGTCGACAACCCCTTCACGATCCCGCCGGAACAGCGCGCGCAGCGGCAACTGGAGAGCGTCGGCGTGAAGACGGTCTACTCCAAGGTCCTCCCGGCCGAGCTGCCCAACGCCAACGCCGTCGCCGACCAGGTGGCCGCGACCGGCGCCGACGCCGTGCTGATCGGCGCGGTTGACGTGCCCACAGTGGCCGCGTTCATGAAGGCGTTCCGCCAGCAGCACTACAACCCCAAGATCCTGGCCGCGACCGCCGGCCCGGACCAGGGCGCCGCCTTCCTCAAGGCGGTCGGCAAGGCCAACGCCACCGGTGTCATGACCGCCAACGGCTGGTATGGCGGCTACGACAACCCGCAGAGCAAGCAGATGGTCCAGGAGTACATCGCCAAGTACGGCGGGAGCCCGTCGGACATCAACTCCGACGTGGCCGAAGCCTACGGCGTGGGCCAGGTGGCGGCGCAGGCGGTGAGGGCCACCCGCGGCACCGACCAGGCGAAGATCATCAGTTACCTGCACAGCGGCGTGACGCTGAATAGTGTGCAGGGCCCGGTGCAGTTCAACTCGCTGGGGATGAACATGAAGCCTGTGGTCTTCGTCTTCCAGTGGCAGAACGGCAACTACGCGCAGGTGCTCCCGGTGGGGGCACCCGGCTCGGGCCAGATCCTTTTCCCCAAGCCCGCCTGGGGAGGCTGACCGCGAACCAGGAGGCTGACCGCAACTGAGGAGTCTGGCCGACCGTCTGGTGCACGGAGCGGCAGGGAGCTGACATGGGACACCAACTCTTGCGGGCGATCATCGACGGGATACTCGCGGGCGGCGTGTACGCGCTGATGGCGGTCGGGCTGACGCTCATCTTCGGCGTGCTCGACATCATCAACATCGCGCAGGGCATCCTCGTCATACTCGCCGCCTATCTCAGCTACCTGCTCTCCGTGCACCTGCATTTGGACCTGTTCCTCGGATTGCTGGTCACGACGCCGGTGATGTTCGGCATCGGCGTCGTGATCCAGGTCCTGTTCATGCGGCGGCTGCGGGGACGGGAGCGGACGTCCATGTCGCTGCTGGCCAGCTATGCCGTGTTGATCATCATCGAGGGAATCCTGTATCTGTCCTTCGGGCCGGACTACGTGACGCTGAACGCCTGGTACGTCAACCAGAGCCTGCACGTCCTGGGGTTCTACCTGCCCTATATCTATTTGTTCGGGTTCGCCCTGGCGGTGATCATGGTGGCGGCGCTCTACCTGCTGCTCTACCGGAGCAGGTTCGGCCAGAGCCTGCGGGCCACCATGCAGGACCGGACCGCGGCCCGGCTGATAGGGATCGACATCAACCGGGTGGCGGCCCTCGCCTTCGGGATCGGGGTGGGGGTCACCGCGGCGGGTGGCGTGGCGTTCGGGGCGACCAACGCCTTCAACGCCAACAGCGGCTATGACCTGATCTCGCGGCTGCTGGCCATCATCATCCTGGGCGGGATGGGCAGCATCGGCGGCGCGCTCGCGGCCGCGATCATGATGGGCACTATCGAGGCGGTCGTCGACATCTGGTCACCCACCTGGTCGGTGGCGGTGTTCTACCTGGCGCTCGTGCTCGTGCTCACCTTCCGGCCGCAGGGCCTGTTCGGGCAGCGTGAGGCGAGGGCGCAGTGACCTCCCTGCCGGCCCGCGGGAAGGGCCTGGTCGCACCGGGCCCCATCGTGGCCGCGGCGCTGCTGCTGGCGGGGCTCATCTTCCCGCTGGTCATCACGAACGAGACGGCGACGCAGATCGCCGTGGACACGCTCCTGTTCGTCGCCGCCGCGGTCGCCTGGAACCTGTTCTCGGGATTCACCGGGTATATCTCGCTGGGGCACGCGGTGTTCTTCGGCACCGGCGCGTACACGGTCGGCATCGCCGCCCAGGACTGGCACGTGACCGGGGACCTCGAGTTCGCCCTGCTGCCGCTGGCCGGGCTGGCCGCGGGGCTCGTCGCGGTGCCGTTCGGGCTCATCGCGCTGCGGGTGCGGCGGCACACGTTCGTGGTGGTCACCATCGCGATCTTCTTTATCTTCCAGCTGATGGCGTTCAACTTCAGCTTCACCGGCGGCTCGGTGGGTATCCCGGCCCCGTTCCTGACCTGGGCGCCGGAGACCTACAACAACCCCTTCTATTACATGGCCTTCGCCCTCGCGGCCGGGGTCGCGCTGCTGGCCTGGCTGATCTATCACTCCAGGTTCGGCCTGCAACTGCGGGCGATCCGGGACGACGAGGACCGGGCGCGGGGGCTGGGCGTGCGCGCGATGCGGGTGAAGCTGACCGCCTTCGTGATCTCTGGTGTGGTCACCGGCCTCGTGGGCGCGCTCTGGTTCTTCTTCATCGCCCAGGTGCTCCCGCAGTACGGCTTCGACCCGATCTTCGACCTGACCATCGCCCTGATGGCGTTCATCGGCGGGTTCGGCACCTTGTGGGGGCCGATCCTGGGGGCGCTGGCCCTCGAGCCCGTTGAGCAGGTCCTGACGCTGCGCCTGAGCAACAGCTACGCCAGCGAGCTCATCTGGGGAACGCTGTTCCTCCTGGTGATCTTGTTCCTGTCCCGGGGGGTGCTGCCGATCGCCGGCGAGAAACTCACCGCCTGGCGTGCCCGCCGGGAGCGCCGGCTCGCCGGCGAGGGCCCGCCGCCTGGCCCGGCGCCGCCACGCGGCGTGGCACCGACGGCGGCTTCGACGCCGGCAGATACGCCGCGGCCGGACGCGGCCGAGCAGGCCGGGAGTCCGGCCGGCCCTGGTCCGGCGGGCGCGGGCTAGCGGAGCCGGAGCGCGCCAGCGGCACTGGGCCGCCACGGTCCTGCCCTGGTCAGACCGCGAAGGGCAGCCATGGTGGATTACCCGAAGAACGAGGCGAAGCGGGCGGCCAGGGACCGGCTCACCGGCCTGCGCACCAGGTGAGCCCTCCCCGGCGGCCGTCCTCAGCCACCCGGATCGCCCGCTGTCGGGGTCACCTGGCCGGACATCACCGCGACCGGGTCGTGGCCGAGGTCGGTGAGCAGCACGATCGCCGCGTTGCGCCCGGGCGCGCCGGTGATGGAGCCACCGGGGTGGGTGCTGCCGCCGGTCTGGTACAGGCCCGGGATCGGCATCCGGTGGCTCGCCCAGCCCGGCGCGGGCCGCAGCGCGCCGCTGAACGCCGGGCCCCGGTTCCCGCCGTGGAACGCGCCGTGGATCATGTGCGGGTTCATCCGCTCGATGTCGGCGGGGGACTTGGTCAGCTCGCCGAGGATGACCTCATCGGTGAAGTTCGGCGCGTGCCGGCGCAGCTGGCCGAGCAGGTGCCGGGCGTGCCGCTCCTTGACGCGCTCCCAGTCGCCCTCCGGGAGCCGGTAGGTCTGCGGGGTGAGGACCTTGACCGTATGCAGGCCAGCCGGCGCCCGGCCGGGATCGGCCAGGGTCGGGGTAGCCACCAGCACCCATGCCGGGTCGGTGAGGAACCGGCCGGCCCGCAGGTCCGCGCCCATCCCGATCATGTCCTCGGGCCAGCCGGCCATGCCGGCCGACACCGCGCTGCGCGGGCCATCGGGTGAGGCGAACGCGGGGGCCGCGGTGGCGCAATAGTAGGTGGCGAACCCGGGCACGCCCACGTCGTAGGTGTCGATGCCGTAGTGGAACTCCTCCGGCCAAGCCCCCGGCGGCGCCATGTCCCTCAGGTGCTTGGCGTGGATCGTGGACACCACGGCGCTGCCGGCCCGGTACCGCTCGCCGCGGTCGGTCTCCACTCCGACGCAGCGCCCGTCCTCCAGCAGCAGCCGGGTGACCCGGCGGTCGCACAGCACCGCGCCGCCGTGGTCGGCCAGGTAGCCGGTCAGCGCGGCGGTGAGCCGCCCGGACCCGCCGATGGGGATCGACCAGCTGCGCTGCTGGCGGCCGAAGGTCTGCTGGTAGGGGAGCACCCCGGAGCCCGGCACGTCGACCGGCTGAAAGACCTGGAACGCCATCCATAGCAGGAACGCCTGGATGTGGCGGCTGGTGAACTCGTAGCGGACGACCTCCGCCGCGGACAGCAGCAGCCGCCGGGCCCAGATCCCGCCGCGCGGGTGCTCGGCGAGCATGGCCTCCAGCGACGGGCCGAATCCGACCGGGGTGAACTGCGACCGGCTGAAGATGGACTTGACCTCGTCGTACTCCTCGAGCAGCCGCCGGTAGCTGGCGGCATCCGCGGCGGAGAAGCGGGCCACCTCCTCGATGGTTCGCTCCCGGTCCAGCCACATGGTGAGCTGCCTGCCGTCGGGGAACGCCACCTGCTCCACCGGGTCCGGCTCGGCATAGCGGAGCCCGTAGTCGGCGACGAGCCCGAGCTCGTCGGCCACCAGCGCCGGGTTGACCCGGATCATGGTGTGGCCGGTGGCGCAGGTGTCGATGCCGAACCCGGGCAGGACGAGCTCCTCGGTGGCCGCGCCGCCGCCAGGGATGTGCCGGGCGTCCAGTACCAGGCAGCTGTACCCGGCCTTCGCCAGGTAGCACGCGGTCAGCAGGCTGTTGTGCCCGGCCCCGGCCACGACGATGTCGGCGTCCGGGCTCATCACCGCTCCCTCCGGTTCCTCGCCGTCATGCAAACCATTGCAGGTCCGGCGGTCCCCGGACAAGGCGCACCAGGAGCGTTAGGCCGGGACGCGCCTGCTTAGGTGCCGACGGCGAGCGCATGCAGGGCCGGGCCGGCCAGCCGGTGCACCGTCCAGTCGCCCATCGGCACCGCGCCCAGCGACTCGTAGAAGCGGATGGCGGGGGAGTTCCAGTCCAGGACCGCCCATTCCAGCCGCCCGTACCCGCGCTCCACGCAGATCCTGGCCAGTTCCGCGAGCAGCGCCCGGCCGTGGCCCTGGCCGCGCCGCTCCGGCTTGACATAGAGGTCTTCCAGGTAAATCCCGTGTCTGCCCGCCCAGGTCGAATAGCTGAGGAACCACAAGGCGAAGCCCACGACCTGGCCGCCTTCCTCAGCGACGTGCGCGAACAGCGCCGGCCGCGCGGCCAGGAGCGCCGTGCGCAGGTCGCTCTCGGTCGCGCTGACCTGGTGCCGGCTCCGCTCGTAGGCGGCGAGCTCGGTAATCATCCGGTGGATCGCCGGGATGTCGCCCGCGCGTGCGGGGCGGATCATCCTGGCACAGCCGCCAGGGCCTCCTCGCCGGGCTGGACGGGCTGAGCGGCCGTGGCGGGCTGAGCGGCCGCGGCAGGCTGGGTGGCCGTGGCGGGCTGGCCGACCGGGATCCGGTAGCGCAGCGTGAACCGGTCCGCGGAGATCACGATCTCGCTCGTCTCGACGGCACGCTGGCCTGCGCGGTGCTCGCGGGTCACGACCAGTACCGGCGCGCCCGCCGGGATGTTCAGGGCTTCGGCCTCCGCTGACAGGCACGGCCGCATCGCAACGTCCTCGATCAGCTGGTCGACGGTCACGCCGATCGCCCGCATCCGTTCCACCACCCCCCGCCCCGCGAACGGGCCCTCCTCAGGGAACGCGACGGCGGTACCGGCGGTCACCTCGACGGGCTCGTAGCTCGTCGCCAGCTGGACCGGGCTGCCGTCAGCGGTGAGCAGGTACC
>DAITAE010000160.1:0-8738 GCA_036824445.1 Streptosporangiaceae bacterium
TGGAGTTCCCCGGCTGTGCGGTGATCACGAGCCACGACCGCTGGTTCCTGGACCGGATCGCGACCCACATCCTGGCCTGGGAGGGCGGGGCGAACTGGTTCTGGTTCGAGGGCAACTTCGAAGCCTACGAGAAGAACAAGATCGACCGGCTCGGCGCGGAGGCGGCCCGGCCGCACCGCGTCACCTACCGCCGGCTCACCCGGGGCTGACGCCGGCCGCGCGGGCCCGATCCGGCCCGCCTGCGGTCAGGCCGGGCTGAGCCCGAGGTCGGGCCGCTGGCCCGCGGCCGAGGGCTGGTTGACCAGGCTGTGCGCGGCCATCACCAGGTACTTCCACAGCTCCGCGTCGTAGGGCTCGTCGAGGCCGATCTCGTCGAGAGCGCCTCGCATGTGGCGCAGCCAGGCGTCCCGCTCCGCCTCCCCGATGGCGAAATGCGCGTGCCGCATGCGCAGCCGGGGGTGCCCGCGCCGCTCGTCGTAGGTCCGCGGGCCGCCCCAGTACTGGATCAGGAACAGCCGCAGGTGCTCCTCGGCCGGCCCGAGATCCTTGCTGGGGTAGACCGCGCGCAGCGCAGGGTCGGCGGCCACCCGGCGGTAGAAGGAGTGCACCAGGCGGCGGAAGGTCTGCTCGCCACCCACGGCCTGGTAGAAGCTGACAGGTTCGGTCGTCTGTTCCATGCTGGCGTCCAGGGTAGTTGGTCGGCTGGGTAGGCAGCTCCCGTGCCCGCCGGCCTGTTCCGCTTGCCAGTAGCCTGGTCTGCCTGTTGCCCGGCCTGGCAGTCCTCGTGCCTGTCCAGCGTGCCAGCGTGTCCGTGCCCCTGCCCGTCTACCCGGACCTGGCTGTCCGCCATGCGTGCCGTCGGCCCGGCCTGGCTGTCCGCGTGACTGCCGTCCGCTGTGCCTCCCCGTCTGTGTCCCTGCCCGTCGGCCCGGCCTGGCTGTCCGCGTGACTGCCGTCCGCCGTGCCTCCCGTCTGTGTCCCTGCCCGTCTACCCGGACCTGGCTGTCCGCCACGCCTGCCGTCGGCCCGGCCTGGCCGTCCCTGTGCCCGCCCGTCTGCCGTGTCTACCTGGTCGGCCTGCCAGCCCAACTTGTCCTGCAACAATTGCGCTGCTCACCGCGCAGGAGCACACACGCACCGCCGCCATTCATGGGAACGGCGCGGCAGTGCCTATCTCAGCGAGTTGATGTGATTTTGGCCGAGTCCGATTCTCCCTCAGCAACCTAAAAGTTACATTGGTCAAGCATCGTCCGCCCGGGGAGCGGCAGCCCACAGGGAGTGCCGGATGCCTGGACGCCACGAGTCGCCCGGACAGGGTGAGCAGCGCCTCGGCGCCACGTCCGGGCAAGCCGCGCCAACGGCCAGCCCGATCCCGTCGGCACGCCCGATGCCGTCGGACAGCCTGGCCCAGTCAGCTAGCCCGGCCTCGTCAACTAGCCCGGGCCCGCCGGATAGCCCGGCCCGGTCGGCCAGGGCGTCTCGGTCGGCTAAGGCGTCTCGGTCGGCTAAGGCGTCTCGGTCGGCCCGGTTGGCCGATCCGCCGGGCCCGCCTGGCCCGGCCAGGTGCGATGCGCAGCAAGAGATCTTCCTGGCCAGGCAGATCCGCGCGCGAGGGCTGGTGACTGGGCTCCAGCCCGGCCAGATTGCACGGAAGATCCACGAAGAATGCGGTCCGGCCGGGACTAGCTGGATCCGTGCCCGCCGCCTGGCGCTGGGGATCTCGCTCGCTGACGTGGTCGCCCAGGTCCGTGCCTGGTATGTCAGCGAGGGCCGGGCCGAGCCGAGGTTCAGTGAGACGCTGCTCTCCGCCTATGAGAGCGGGAACAAACGGCCGGGACCGGAGTATCTCCACTACCTGTGTGCCGTCTACCGGGCCGACCCGCCCGACCTTGGCTACCCCGATCCCTGCTTCTGCGGACGGGAACACGGCGAGGAATGGACGGCAGGTGCGCCCGTCGGCCGCGCGGTGGCGGAACCGGCCGGAGCGGGCGGGATCGCTGGTCATCTGCCCGTTGCGCCCGGCTACCCCGCGGCCAGCCCAGGCCCGGAAGGTGGCCCGGGCCCGGCCAGGCGGGGACAGGAGGGCTGGCCGGGCCAGGCGCCCCAGCCCAGCCTGGCGGGTCCTCATCCAGTTGGCCGCCGCATCGCCGCCGTCGGCCCCGCCGGATCTCTCGGCATCGCCGAGACCGGCCCGGAGGACGATGACGACGTGGTCCGGCGGACACTGCTGCGGTTGATCGCCAAACCCACGGTCGCCGTCGACGGGCAGTTCTTCGGTTCGGTCGATCGCATCCGCCGGCGCATGGATGACGCACTCGTGGGCGGAACCGTCTCGGCGATCATGCTGGACGAGTGGGAGGAGGCAACGCTTGGTTATGGCAGGCAGTACATGACGGTTCCGCCGCTGCGCCTGCTGTGTGACGTCCTGCTGGACTTCGGTGACGTGCGGCGGATGTCGGAGCGGCGTCAGTCCCTGGAGTTCAGCGAGCGGCTGTGCCGGCTGGCGGGCCGACTGTCGGGACTCATTGGAATGATCATGATGAACGTCGGTGATCAGCGGCTGGCCAGGTCGTTCTTCCGCACCGCCCGGACCGCCGCGGACGAGACCGGCGACCGCCACCTCAGGGCATGGGTGGCGGTGCGGGAGGCGCTCGTTCCCCTCTATTACGGTGACCCGGCGGAGGCGAGTGCGATGGCCCGGGCCGGGGCCGGCCTGGCGGGTCACAGCCCCTGCGTGGCCGGGGTGATGGCACCGGTGCTGGAGGCCCGGGCGCTGGCCTGGGCGGCGGCCCGGCGCGAGGATTCCGGCACCGGCTCAGCGCTGCGCAGGGTGAGGACACTGCTTGGTCCCGCGCACGAGGCCCTGGCCCGGCTCCCGGAAACCGAGCGGGGCGACACCGCATTTGGGTACACCGAACGGCAGTTGCTGTTCCATGAGGGCGACACCCTGGTCATGCTCGGCGATCACCTGCGCGCGGAGAAGTCGTTCACGTGGTCGCTGGATCTCTACGCGCCCGACGAGGTTCTCGACCGGTCACTGATCAGCCTCGGCCTCGCCCGCTGCCGTCTGGAGGCGGACGAGCCCGAGGAGGCGTTGCGGCTGAGCTTGGACACCCTGCTCGCCGTGCCGCGCGAGTACCGCTCCGAGATCATGATGCGCACCGCCCGGTCGCTGGGCGACACGGTAGCCGTGCGCCACGGCGAGCAGAGCGCGGTCCGCGAGTACCGCGAGGCGCTCGTCAGCGGCTGATGCGACAGGGCCGGTGCCGCGCCCAAATGTTCGGCGCCTCAGATCGTCAGAGCGCCCAGATCGCCGAGGCGCCCAGGTGCCCGGGCGCCCGAGATGCCCGGCGCCCGAGATGCCCGGCGCCCGAGATGCCCGGTCCCCCGAGATGCCCGCCGCCGAGATGCCCCGCGCCCGGGTGAACGGCCTCCGAGTGGCCGGCCTCTCCGGGCCCCTCAGCTGGTGCCAGTCACGGTGAGCCCGGTGTAGCAGGCGAGGAACGCCAGCGTGTCCGCGGACAAGCCGACGGACCGGCTGACGGAGCGTGCCCCATGGCCCACCTGTGATTCGCGGCGAAGCAGGATCGGGCGATCGGGCAGCCGCGCCGAGGTGGCGTGCTGGAGCGCCGCGCACATCTTGCTGGCGTGCATCGGATCCACCCTGGTGTCGCCCTCGAAGAGGGCGAACAGCACGGCTGGGTACCGGACGTGCTCCCGGACGTGGTGGTAGGGCGAGTAGGACAGCAGCCAGCCCAGCTCCACCGGGTCGGCAGCGGTTCCGTACTCGTCGTACCACAGCTGGCCGAGCCCGAACTTCTCATAGCGGACCATGTCGAGCAGGGGCGCGGAGCAGGCCACCGCGGCGTAAGTCTCCGGCCACTGGGTCAGTGCGGCGCCCACCAGCAGGCCGCCGTTCGAGCCGCCGGAGATCGCGAGCTGCCCGGGGGTGGTCCAGCCATCGTCGATCAGCTTCGTGGCGGCCGCGTGGAAGTCGTCGAAGACGCGCTGCTTGTGCTCGCGCATCCCGGCGCGGTGCCACGCCTCGCCCTCCTCGGACCCGCCCCGCAGCCCTGCGATCGCGTAAACGCCGCCGGCCTCCGCCCACGCGAGGGCGGCGGGGGAGAAGGCAGGCGTGAGCAGGCTGATGGAGAACCCGCCGTATCCGGTGAGAATCGTAGGCCGGGGAGCCGCCTGCCCTCCGGCCCCAGGTGGCTCGATCCCCGGCGGGCTGATCACGACCATCCTGACCTCGGTGCCATCCGCTGAGCGGTAGGTCACCTGGCGGGCGCTGACCGGGGGGATCCACGCCGAGCCTGGGGCACGCGCCCAGGGCGCGACCTCGCCAGTGCGGGCGTCATAACGGTAGATGGTGACCGGGGTGCTGTGATCGGTGTAGGCGAACCAGGCTTCGTGGCCTCCCTCCGGCCGCTCGGTGATCTGGCTGATAGCGCCCAGGCGGCCGGCGCCGGTAGCACCGGTGGCGCCCGGTCCCGGCACGGTGATCACACCGCGGCGGGTGCCGTCGGCGAGGTCGTGGATGGTGATCTCGCTGAAACCGTGCCTGGCCCACACGGCAAGCAGCAGCGGCGGTGCTGCTTGCTCGCCGTCGAGGATGGCGAAGTCCTGGAGCACCGCCTCTGGGTCCTCGCCGATCAGGTCCCGCCAGCCGCTCCGCTCCGGCTGGCGCGGATCGCCCACGGCCAGCCGTCCCCGCGGCGCGTCAGCGTCGGTGAACACGTATACCCGGCCGTCCCGGCCGACATGAATGCCGGTGCGAGCGTCCACACCGGCCTGGACCACTCGCAGCGCGGGCGCGGTACGCGGCGAGGCAGCCAGGTCGGCCAGCCATACGTCCGTCCGGGGGGACGTCCCCTGGGCGGCCGCGATCGCCAGCCAGCGGCCGTCCCAGCTGACCGACACCTTGTAGTAGTCCGTCTTGTCGCGCCCCTCCCCGAAGACGAGCGCGTCCGCCTCGGCCGGTGTGCCGACCGTGTGCAGGTAGACACGGTGGTGGTACTGGGCCTCGTCTGCCGGGACGGCCTCCGGGGCAAGCCGGCGCACGTAGTAATAGGACTCCCCGCCCGGCAGCCACGCCACCTGCGTGTAGCGGCAGCGGTCGATCGGCCCGTCGACGTTCGCGCCGGTGACCACGTCCATGGCCAGCAGCACCGACTCCTCGTCGCCGCCGTAGGAGATCTGGTAGGCCAGGAGCCTGCCGTCGTTGTCCGGTGCCCACGCGTCGAGTGTCGTTGCCCCGGAAGGGTCGAGTGCCATCGGGTCGAGAAGCGTCCGGTCCGGTTCACCTGGCGCCGACGTGATCAGAACGGCGTGCTCCTGGCCCGGCTCACGCCGCAGGAAGAAGCAGCGCTCGCCACGCCACACGGGGCTGCTCACCAGGCCGGTGGCGGCCAGGTCCGCGATGCGCGCGGCCAGTGCGGACCGCCCCGGTAGGGCCGCCAGGTACTCGGCGGCCAGCTCGTCCTGAGCCGCCAGCCAGGCACGGCTCTCGGCAGAGTCGGGCTCCTCCAGCCAGCGGTAGGGATCGGCCACGCGGTGGCCCGCCAGCTGCTCCACGACGTCCGCACGCCGGGCCGGGGGATAGGCAGGCCCTGGCCGGGCGTCCGCTCTGGGGGAAACGGCAGGTCCGGTCATGACCCCGACTCTACGGGCCGTCGCCGGTGGCCCCGCGTGCCCACCTGCCTGGTGCACCCCGGTTGCTAGGTGCCCGGGCCGAGGGGCCATTAGGCTGTGCTTGGTGTGCACACCAGGCGGGAGGCGGGCGTGCGACGGGTACTGCTGCTCAACGTGACGTATGAGCCGCTGACCACGGTCGGCCTGCGCCGCGCGGTGTGCCTGGTGCTCGGCGACAAGGCCGAGGTGGTCCACGATGACGCCGGCGGGCTGACGTTGCGGTCCACCTCCGTGGTGCTCGCCATGCCGTCGGTGATCCGGCTGCGCCGCTACGTCCGGGTCCCCTACCGCAGCCGCGTCCCGCTGACCAGGGGAGCGCTCATGCGCCGGGACAACTACCTGTGCGCGTACTGTGGCCGTCGCGCCGAGACCATCGACCATGTCGTGCCCCGCAGCCGCGGCGGCACCCACACCTGGGAGAACTGCGTCGCCTCGTGCATGCGGTGCAACCACAGCAAGGCGGACCGCCTGGTCGAGGAACTGGGCTGGACGCTGCGCTGTGCTCCGGCGGTGCCGAGGGGCGCCCACTGGCGGCTGATCGGCGCCGCCCATGACGGTGACCCTCAGTGGGCCGCCTATCTCACCACGGCCGCTTAGCAGGCCCGCCGTCCGCGCGGAGGGCGTTACCTAGTCGCGCGGGCCCTCGGCGGCGGCTTCCCATTTCTGCTCGATGCGGCCGAAGTGCCAGATGGACAGCGCCACGGCCCAGGTGAGGACGAAGATGCCCACGATGACGAACCCGGCCTTGTTGAGGTCGAAGTTGCCCATGAACGACCAGAACCCGCCGGTCAGATTGAGCTCGGCGCCGAGGAGGCCGAGGATCTCGATCGTGCCGATGAAGAACGCGACGAACACCGACAGCCCGGTGATGGTCAGGTTGTAGAACACCTTGCGGACCGGCCGGGCGAACGCCCAGTCGTAGGCGAAGTTCATGAAGCAGCCGTCGGCGGTGTCGAACAGGCACATGCCGGCCGCGAACAGGATCGGCAGCGACAAGATCGCATAGAACGGCAGCCCGCTGACTACCGCGCTGCCCGCCAGCACCAGCAGGGCGATCTCGGTGGCGGTGTCGAACCCCAGACCGAACAGCATCCCGACCGGATACATCTTCCAGCCGGCGTCGATCCGTTTGGCGTAACGGCCGAAGAAGCGGTTCATCAGGCCGCGGCTGTCGAGTTGCCGTTCGAGTTCGGCATCGTCGTAGCGGCCGCGCCGCATCTCGCGGAACACCTTGATGATCGAGACCAGGACGACCAGGTTGAGCAGGGCGATCAGGTACAAAAACGTCCCGGACACGGTGGTGCCGATGATCCCGGTCGCGTTGTGCAGGCCGGAGCTGTCGTTTTTGACCTGCTCGCCCAGGGAGCGGATACCGAAGTTCAGCAGCAGCGCCATCACGAACACGATCGTGGAGTGGCCCAGGGAGAAGAAGAACCCGACCGACAGCGGCCGCTTGCCGTCCTGGACCAGCTTGCGAGTGGTGTTGTCAATCGCCGCGATGTGATCAGCATCGAAGGCGTGCCGCATCCCCAGGGTGTAGGCCAAGATCCCGGTCCCGAACCCGAAGACCTCCTTGGAGGTGATGTGGTAGTGCCCGCCCACGGCAGCGGCCAGCATCACCCAGCCCGCCACGTTGAGGCCCACGATGGTCGCCGCCATGCCCCCGGCGCGGCCCCACTCGACGGGGGTCAGCCCGTTCCTGATCCTGGCGAAACGGACGCGTACGTCGGCCATGTGCGCGCCTCCTCCTGCGGCGGCCCGGAGCTTCCAACTCTATGGAAGATGCAAACTACTTGCAATAGCGGCAGTTCTGCATCTGCCTGTCAGCCTCTCCAGATAGACCTGTGCAGATCCGTGACGCCGGGACCGCGGTGTTACGGTCACAACTGACCGGCAAGAAGGCTGGCCGGGACGGGCCTCCCGGCTCCGCCTGCGGCCGCCGCGGGCTGCCACAACGCAGGAAGGGCGCGCCGATGCAGCGTGACATCTTCACCCCTGAGCACGACGCGTTCCGCGACATGGTCCGCACCTTCATCGCACGCGAGGTCACCCCCTACCACGAACAGTGGGAGCGGGACGGGATGGTATCCCGGGAGGTCTGGCTCGCCGCCGGCCGGGCCGGGCTGCTCGGTATCGAGATCGACGAGAAGTACGGCGGCGGCGGCAACCCGGACTACCGCTACTACCTGATCCTCGACGAGGAACTGGCGGTGGCCGGCACCAACGGACCGGGGTTCGCCGTGCACAACGACATCAACGGGCACTACCTCAGCAGTCTGTGCACGCCCGAGCAGTCCGAGCGCTGGCTGCACGGGTACTGCTCCGGCGAGCTCATCACCGCGATCGCGATGACCGAGCCCGGGGCCGGAAGCGACCTGCAGGGGATCCGCACCACGGCCGTCCGCGACGGCGATCACTACCTGCTCAACGGCACCAAGACCTTCATCTCGAACGGGCAGCTGTGCGACCTGGTGATCGTCGCCGCCCGGACCGATCCGGCTGCGGGCCATCGGGGGATCAGCCTGCTGGTGGCCGAGCGGGGGATGCCCGGCTTCGAGCGCGGCCGCAACCTCGACAAGATCGGCATGCACGCTCAGGACACCTCGGAGCTCTCCTTCACCGATGTACGGGTGCCGGCCGCCAACCTGCTCGGCGAGGAGGGTGCCGGCTTCATCGCGCTGATGCAGAACCTGCCCCGGGAGCGGATCGCGATCGGCGCCACAGCGCTTGCCGGGGCGGAGAAGGTGTTCGCCGACACGCTGGCGTACTGCCAGCAGCGGCAGGCTTTCGGGCGGCCGATCGGCAGCTTCCAGCACAGCCGGTTCGTCCTCGCCGAGATGGCGACCGAGCTCGCCGTGGCGCGGGCGTTCACCGACCGCGCCGTGATGGAGCACGTCGGCGGCCGCCTCACCAGCGAGGAAGCTGCCATGGTGAAGTGGTGGGACACCGAGCTGTGCAACCGGGTCGTCGATCGCTGCCTGCAACTGCACGGCGGCTACGGCTACATCCGCGAGTTCGGTGTGGCCAGGGCGTTCGCCGACAGC